>NZ_JBFMIA010000025.1:0-30370 GCF_040801915.1 Jeotgalibacillus marinus
ACAATCTCCATTAGTTGAATTATTTTTTTGGCTCATTAACTATCCTCCTTTCTTTAAAATTTTCTTACCCTCTCCCCTCTATAGTATTCTGCATACGGCATTCGTGTATAAGCGTATATAAGGTCATATAAAAGGTTTTTATAACAAAAATGGAGTGAAGTAATTAGTAGAAGTGACCATCCTTGATTCGAGTCAACGCTCTGGTTTCTTTTTTCTATTTACTCATGAACTTCTTTCCTATTTTTAACGATGTCAATATAACTGATAACATAAGAATCAAGTGTAAAAGCGCATAGACTTTACACTCGATTTTTTTGTGTTATGGTCAAAGCATTTTAACGCCCAGATCAAAACCTTTTTGCACACTTTTTGCAAACTTTTATAGTATTCTTGCTGTTATTAAATAAAAAAGGAGACTTGCTAATAGTAAATAGACAATTGATTACATTAGATTTTTTATTGATGAACTTACTTACAGAAGACAAGTTAAAACAGGAGTGAAGGATTTGAAAAAATATCTTGTAATAGCAGCACTAGGAATGATAATAGTGCTTTCTGCATGCAGCCAGGACGAAGAAGATACAGCAGATAATCAGAACGTCAATGAACAACAGCCATCAGGAGTAACTGGGGAATCGATTGCAGCAGATGACTTTTTTGAACCGTTTGATGGGAAGATTGATCATATTCACGGACTTGGATATGCCGGAGATCAAGGTGTTCCCTTTTTCGCTGCTCATGACGGCTTAAAAGTGTACGAAAATGGAAAGTGGTACAAGACGAAGAAAGAAAATAATGATTATATGGGATTTAATGTGACAGCAGATGGCTTTTATACTAGTGGACATCCCGGTACAGATTCTCAGCTACCCAATCCTTTTGGAATCAAAAAAAGCACAGATAATGGGCAAACACTTGAAAATCTTGCTCTAGAAGGAGAAGTCGACTTTCATTTGATGGGAGTGGGCTATGAAGAACCTACGATTTTTGTTATGAATCCTCAAAAGAGCGCAACAATGGAAGCTGATAAATTTTATGTAAGTGAAAATGATGCGGAAAATTGGAAAGAGGCGGCTGCAAACGGTTTAGAAGACGATCTGCTAAGCATTTCTGTTCATCCTGAGGATGGAAATATAATTGCTGCAGCAGGACAAAATGGGATCTATCTTTCTTATGATCAGGGTGAAAACTTTGAACTAATTACAAGTGGAATGCAGGGAACAGCTGTATTTTTCACAAAAGATGCTCTCATTTACGGTGCTTATGATGGAAATCCCTCGTTAATAAGGCACCCTTTGAGTGATAAATCAGAAGAAGAAATTCCTCTTCCGGAGATGGACCAAGACGGAGTGCTGTATTTTGCACAACATCCAAAAGACGAGAAAGAAATGACTTTTACCTCTTTTAACGGCAATATATATCAAACAAAAGATAATGCGGAGAATTGGGATCTTCTAGTGGAAACAGGAGAAATTAAATAGAAAAGATTTCTCAAACATAATAAGCTAAGTGTTGTCCTTTTAAGAAAATAGATATCGGCAAACAAAAAGGAGTATGGCGAAGGCTATACTCCTTTTCTATTATTATTTATTATAGCCCTAGCCATTTACCCTGACTACAGATTTCTGTAGACTGTGCCAATAGGTCATCACTAACGAAAAAATGCGGTCGAAGGTAAGTCGGCCGCATCATAGTGTTATATATATTTAAGATCATATTACTCCGGTTTATTGTTCGCATTTGGATCTGGGGTGAAGTTCGGCTTGAAGCCGTCATATTTGATCATATTCACCATTCCGGTACTTGCATGGTGTAAGTCATGACAGTGGAAAAGCCAGTTTCCTGGATTATCAGCTTTAAAGGCAACAACGTATTCATCACCTGGTTTTAAGTTGATTGTATCCTTTATGATCGGTGAGCCTTCTATTGGTTTACCGTTTTCACTTAGAACCTGGAAGAAGTGCCCGTGTAAATGCATTGGATGATCATCCATCATTGAATTGTTGACCAGTTTTACTTTGACAAGATCTCCTTCTTTGACAGCAATATTTTCTGTGTCAGGGAAGATTTCATTGTTAATCGTATAGACCATATTTTTGTCCTGCATAGCTGTATTAAGATCCATGGTGTATTCTACATCATAGTCCTGATCGAGAGTGAATTCCCCTTCTTTGAAACCGCCATAATTAGTAAATGTGAATTCAGGTAATTCTTCATCTTGGTTGGACTTATCTTTTAATTCAGATACACCTTCATATTGAATAGTTGTTTTCATGCCAACGGTACCATCCATATTCCCATGACCCTCAATATACCATTCCCCAGGATTATCGGCAGTGAATTCAACGTCATAACGTTCACCCGGGGCAATGGAAATAACTTGATCCTTCAGCTCCTGAGGTTCATTTAGTTCCTGTCCATCAATCGCAGCCACTTTGAAATCGTGGCCGTGCAAGTGAATTTCATGTGACATATACCCTACATTCACAAGGCGGATTCTAACTATTTCCTCTTCTTTAACGATTAAAGGGTCAATGCTGTTACTGCTTTTACCATTCATTGTAAAAATATCGTAGGCACTCATATCATGGCCCATACCTTGCATATCGTCCATACCGCCCATGCTACCATGATCCATGCCTTCCATATTGGAATCTTCCTCATCGGGATTGCTCATCCATTCGTCAAGCATCAACGTATAATCACGGTCATATGCTTTTTCCTTCGGTTCAACAATGAACGCACCATAGAGACCTTTATCCATTTGTTCAACTGCATTTTGATGCGTATGGTACATATACGTACCAGGGTCATTTGGGGTAAATTCATAAGTGAATGTCTCACTTGGCTGAACAGCATTCTGTGTTACTCCCGGTATACCGTCCATATCATTTGGAACTTTGATTCCATGCCAGTGAATGGTGACAGGTACGAGAAGTTCATTTTTTAGGTTGATTTTAACCTTTTCTCCTTCCTTTACGCGAATTTGAGAACCAGGTACAGAGCCGTTAAATGTAAGAGCATTTACACTTACTTCATCATTTAACTGATGATTTGCTTCTGTTGCGACAATATTAAATTCATTTCCTGTCAGTGTTTCAAAGCTTGTAGTCTGTATACCACCAACCTCATCCTTTTCTCCCGTGTTTTCAGTTTCTTCTTCCCTTTCCATGCTCTCATCGTTCATATCGCTGTTTGAGGAACATGCCGCGAGAAGTAGGATGGCAAAAGATAAAATCACAACGAGTTTTAGTTTCATAATTAGTACCTCCTGTCATTTTTCAATACACATCACATCATAGTAAAAAAAATTGCAGAAAATATGATGGAATATATTAATAACAACGGTTTATACAACATTTACATAAACATTGCAGTTAGGAAGAATCTTTCAAAATGAAAAGACGCTAAGATAAATCCATAAATGGAGACGATGCCATTGATTCAATAATGAAGGGACTTTACATAGGCAACGTGAAAATGAATATTTTTCTTTTAATGATGCTAATGTTAGAAGTATTTACTGGATGCAGTACAGGCACTTCTGAAGGATAGGACTACAACAACGAAAAGGATCTGTTCTAAAATTGAAAATAATGAACAGATGGAAGAAAAAAATAAAAAGAAACCGCAGAACGGAGGAGGTCCAAATGAAATCAACATTGCGGAATAATACATAATACCAATGCCGTTTAAAGGTCAGCAGCTTTTCGATTTTTTGTTTTCACTAAAGTAATCGTTTTTGCACAAATTCTCGATAAATGCACGTTAAACTATTGTTAGTTCTTTAAGTAAAACACTTAAAAAGGGGGAAAGGGAGGATAACGTTCAGACACTCGTTAGGATCATATACAAGGTTTGGGCGCGAATCATGTCAATTGTGTGCTGAAATATGAATCTATTAAATGTATACAGTGAATAAGATGTAGAAATTTAGAAGATAAGGAGAAGCAATTCATGTATGAATTTTATAGCATGATAAGTAATTTTCTTAGCGAGCCATTTATTGAGATAGGATTAAGCACTAAAAACATTCCTATTTTGTCTGCTTTTGTATTAGGAATTGTTGGTGCATTGGTACCGTGCCAATTTACAGGGAATTTGGGAGCAATTTCGGTGTATGGCAATAAATCTGTTCAAAAAAATCTTGCATGGAAAGAAGTCCTATTTTTTACTTTAGGAAAAATAGTGGTTTTTTCTGGGTTTGGTTTATTGGTTTGGTTGTTGGGAAGTAAAGTAGAACAGTCTTTAACAGTCTACTTTCCGCTGTTAAGAAGGATTATAGGTCCGATGTTTGTTGTGATAGGACTCTTTTTGCTTGGTATTATTAAATTTAATAAAACGATTTCATTAGGCAGCATTCCTAAAAGGTTTCAAAATAAAGGGAATTTAGGGGCTTTTTTTATGGGAGTTAGTTTTACTCTCGGTTTTTGTCCAACTATGTTTGTGTTATTTTTCGTCACATTAATGCCTATGGCCATGTCAGTCAGCTACGGTGCCATTCTTCCAGTCATTTTTGCAATTGGAACTTCATTGCCGTTACTCATAGCTATTTTTCTCATATGGTATTTTGATCTAGGCGGTGCGCTTATGAAGAAGAAAGGGCGAAAGCTTGGATCGATTGTTCAAAAAGTAACAGGTGCTATTATGTTATTTTTAGGGGTTCTTGACACAATCACTTACTGGAGCATTTAGTTTGTTGATGATTATTTTATTCAATTAAATTAAGTTTTCATCATTTTGAACAGTCAGTAAACATAAAAACCAGCATTAACGCGGTAATTAAGGAAAAAACAGGCTGTCGAGACTTTCTCAACAGCCTGTTTTTTGCAATGAGACTTTAGATACAAAAGAGCGCAATTTTTTATTTAGAGTTACTAATTTACTGAGAATACAGTTCTAATATTTTTTGTATGGGTAATTTATTCGTATTACTCATATCAATAAAATAGGGTAATTGCCATTTTTGAGTTTTTATCGCTTGTTTGCTAGCTGGACTATCCCAACTAGGATAAACCCTTATTGCCATTTTCCCTTTTGTAGTACTCGTTTTAAGAATATTTTGTTTGGCAAGAATTTCTTTCGGGAAAATAAATTGCCCAAACTCATTATTGCTCATAGCGGTATTAATAACCAATAAATCAGGTGCCTTTTCATATGAAAAGGGTTGATTTTTATTATTTTCGTCTTTTTCCCAAAAGGCAACAAACTGCCCGACTTTATTAGATGTTTTTTTTGCGACTCTAAATCGAACTGACCTAGAAGCTAATTGAAATGTACCAGCGCCGTAATTAGAATTTTGTTTTTCTTCTTGAATCGATTTTAAAGTTAATTGATTAGGTTCATAAACTATTTTGTTTACATGAGTTAACGCTCTAAAAAACTTATTCACTTCTCCACTCCTTGTTTTTCTTACTAAATATATATTAGTTTCTATTTTCCAGCGTCAAATTCGCCTCAACCATCTGTCGCTTTAATGGACAAGCAAGTAAAGGGAGACTTCTGGTTTACATTATAATAAGGTTTGATTCTATAAACATGAAAACACTTATCAAAAACGATTGTTTTTGATAAGTGTAACTATCTCATTTTTATAATCGTAGAACCCTTGATACGCCTTTATTAAAACTACTATCAAAATCAAATTAACAATAATATTATCACAATTAACGGGGGATACGATGAATCATTACACTTATGGATATGCAAGAATTAGTACCAAGCATCAAGATTTAATGCGACAGTTAGATCTTTTGCGCGAATACAACTGCACTGAAATACTAACCGAGAAAATTTCAGGTACAAAACAGAATAGACCCGAACTTATTTGTTTAAAGGACAAGGTAAGACCAGGAGGTGTAATCGTTGTAGAGAGTTTTTCGAGACTAGGTCGAAGTACAAAAGACTTAATCGAGTTAGTTGAATACTTTGAAAGTAAAAAAGTGAAATTGATTAGTATAAAGGAGAATTTCGATACGAACACACTTCAAGGGAAACTGATGCTTACTGTCTTTCAAGCATTCAGCCAATTTGAAGAGATTTAATTGCACAACGAACAAATGAAGGGTTAGAGAGTGCAAGGTCCAGAGGAAGAAATGGTGGTCGTCCAAGAGTACAAGAAAAAAAGCTCTAAATCTCTATCATTCTAAAGAATATAGTATAAGTGAGATTGTAGAAATGACCGTAATAAGCCAAGCAACATTGTATCGTTACATACGAAAAAATAGTCAGAGCTAAGAAGACCATTCCAGAATTTTTTAGAAAATACTAAGAAAATCAAAATGTGGCTGTGAATAGAAAATTACAACATGAAGATCGTAAGTTTAGAAAAGACAGTGTACGATATTCTCAGTCAATTGCAAAGCAAGCCTGATATGAGGAATTGTTTTTTTCGATCTAAAACTAATTACTTATATTAGTAATTATCCTGCAGACTAGAGCAGATACCCTGTAACTAGGCCTTATACGTATGCAACAACGTGAAGGGATTGAACTGGCTAAGAAAGAAGGGAAATTTAAAGGTCGGTTAAAAAAATATCATAAAAATCACGCAGGAATGAGTTATGCAGTAAAGTTATATAAAGAAGGAAATATGACTGTTCAAATATGTGAAATTACAAATGTGTCTAGGGCTTCATTATGTAGAAAGTTATCAGAAGGGAACAAATAGTTCTTCCTATTCCATTAAAGGGACAGATTATTGAATAACAAAAGTAGGTAAAGATGATGAAATTAGGAATATATTGTGAAGTAAGAGTTATAATTCAATTTATGAACATACATAAGGAGGTGAGGTCAAAGTGGTACATCAAATGGGTTTATATAGTGAATATTTTAATGCTGTTAAAAAGGGGAAAAAGAAAGTTGAGGTTCGTCTGAACGATGAAAAAAGAAGGAAAATCAAGGTTGGTGATACCATCGAATTTATTAAGGTCCATGAACAAGATGATACATTACAAGTTCAAGTAACCCAGCTTAGAAGTTACGATACATTTCAAGCTATGTATGAAGATATTCCTTTTAAAGACTTCGATTGTGAAGGTTGGACAATGAAAGAAATGATAGATGGAACATATGAGATATATACTCCAGAACAAGAAAAGGAATGGGGAACATTAGCTATTACAATCAAGTATTAAGGCCCTATTGCTTTAATAACGGGGGCGATGATTAAACATCCCAATATTTTTTAGAAATCATTGTCAGATAAATTTTAAAATAATTGGTATTAAGTTGAAGGACAGTTTAGTGGAGGAAGGAAATGGAGGATTGTTATGATAAAGAATAAATTAAAAGGGGGAATTGTCCTAGGTTCATTATTAAGTATAGTTGGATTTATATTGCTATTTTTCAGCGTTAATTTCGGAATATCCATTTCAGAATATTGGCTAAGCAAACGAGGCTCGGTTGAAACTTCAATATATTTAAAAGTAATAGAAGGACATACAAATAATTTTTTAGCTGCTGGAAGCATACTTTTTGGGGTTGGAGTAATTACTCTTGTCTTAACTTACTATATGATGCTCAATATAAAGGAGTAAATTACAATATATATTTATTAAAGTAAAGGGCGCTTTTATGAAGTAACTGGCCTAATTTCTCGCTTACAATACCAAGAAATTAGGTCTTTTTATATTTGCATTTCCTAAACGTTGTAACTCCGCATTTTCCTGACGCTACCCCATTATGATTTCCTGGTTGAAATAAAGAAGGGAGTCTCAAGAAAAAGAATCTTGAGATTCCCTTTTTATTGAGGAGAGGTCGAGTCCAACGTACAAGTTTTTTGTTTTCAGGATAGGTACTACCCGCGGTCTTATAAATAACTGGGGGGTTCATTGGTGTTCGCAGGAATCTCCCACTTTCAAGGTAGCTAAGTGGTGAGTAGTTCGCTTATTTAGGAAGTACACCTGTAACAATAACCATACTAAATCTGATACTAATAAGGCTACCGAACTTTGTGGAGTAAGGGGCCATTTAATTTATCCATAATCTATTCCTTTTCAGTCCACTTATAGCCGATCCCCCAAACTGTGAGTAAGTAATCATCAGCTGGAAAACCTGCTTTACGAAGCTTTTCTCGTAAATTCCGTACATGAGAGTCGATCGTCCGATCTTCTATGGAAACACCATAGCCCCAAACAGAAGAAATCAAATGTTCCCTTGAAAATACTTTGTTTTGGTTGTTTAAAAACAACTCCATCATAGCAAATTCTTTTGGTGTTAGAAGGATTTTTTCATTTTGAAATAAGAGCTCAAATGAATCCATCTTCAAATTTAGTCCATGAAATGAAATCGTTTCAGCTTCAGTTTGCCCTCTTCGAAGAACAGCTTCAATCCTGGCAACTAATTCTTCGTCATCAAACGGTTTTAAAATATAATCATCAGCGCCAATATTTAAACCTTTTACAATGTCGGGCTTTTCGCTTCTCGCAGTAAGCATGATGATAGGTGTTTCCCAGTACTTTTTAATTTCTCTGCATGCTTCCCAACCGTTCATCTCTGGCATCATAACATCTAATAGAATAAGATCCGCAGGGTTAGATTCCAAGTATTCCAAGGCATCGATTGCTGAACTGGCTTTAATGCATTTGTATCCCAATGGAGATAAATAGAGGGAGAGTAAATCTAGCATTCTTTGCTCATCATCTACTAATAAAATGGTTTTCATCTTTTTTCTTCTCCCTTAAATGTTAATTCGAATTCGGTTCCTTTATTTTCTTCGCTTTTCACCTTAATCGTACCACCATGAGCGTGAACCAACTCTTTGACAATTGCAAGACCCATCCCTGACCCTCCTAATGTCCTTGTACGAGATTTTTCAACTCGATAAAAACGATTAAAAATATAAGGAATGTCTTTTTTGGGTATTCCTTTTCCATTATCTTTAATGGTTATTTGAACATCTTGGTTGCTGTTTCTCATTACAGTAAGGATAGTTTTAGCCCCTGAAGAAGAGTACTTAATGGAATTATCCAATAAGTTAAAAATAATTTGCTCGAGCCTCAAGGGATCAGCCTTTATAAATAAATCGTCAGGACATCTCACTACTAAGCTTATGTTTTTTTCCTGATAAGCAGGAGAGAATTTCTGTTCAATTTTCAACATAAAATTGGATAAATCTATGAGCCTTTTTTGTATGACAAATGAGTTTTTATCAATTTTCGCCAGGTCAAACAAATCTGTAACCAAATCTGAAAGACGATTGGTTTCTTCTAGGATTATGCTTACATATTTTTCTCGTTCTTCAATAGAAAGATTTCTCCTATGAATTATATTCGTATAACCTTTTATGTAGGTCAGTGGGGTGCGAAGTTCATGGGAAATACTTGCTAGAAAATCATTTCGTTCTTGTTTTAAATAACTTAAGTCGTTTGCCAATAACTGAATAGATTTTGCTAAATCACCGAGTTCATCCTTTCTGATTTTAGGCAGAGAGACAGAGAAGTCCCCTTTACTTATTTTTGAGGTTGCCTCTTTCATTTTTATTAACGGTTTTGCGAGCGCTTTAGATAAGAAGATAATAATAATAAAGGTCAAAAATACGGCAATTAAACCTGCTAATAGAAAGTGTTCATTTAACCGATCAATTAAAGAATGAATGGATTCTGTATTCTGAAACATAAACACATGACCGGCAGGCTCGCCATTAATTTCTAACAGGCTAACAGTCGATATATATGATTCTTCCTTCCAATTATCTTCCACTACTTGTCCTTTTCTAGGAATACTTGAAAATGATCTTTCAATATATTGTGTAATATACTCGATAGGGACTGAAGAATCGAGGACTTGCCCTTTTATATCAGTGACCACTACGTCAGTATTAGCTTCAGACTCCATTAATGTAACATGTGATATGGTGTCAGAATCCAGACTTTTTTCCAGAATTGATCTATGAGAATTTCCTCTTGCTTGTAAGGCCAAAAGCTCTTCCTCTATTCGTGACTCTACAATGTTAGAATGTAAAAAGGAAAACATAAAAGTTTCAAGACCAAATATTATTAGAAAAAAAAGGGCTCCTAGTTTTATTGATAGTTTTTTCATATAAAATCACTCTTTTCCTGTTCATTCTCTCCTATTATTATATTTAAAAAATTTGAAGATTCTATGTAGACGAGCATTTAATTATGAAAAGAATAATTTTTGAGGAAAGGTCCAACAGAGAACGACCGTTCAGGAAAATGGTTTAAGTTAAGAATCCAAATGGGTTATAGGTATCCACGGTGTAAGAAAGGAGTAAGAGATGAATATGGAAATTATACAATTTAAAGATTCTAATATTAAAGAAATCGTTTCATTATTCTATGAAACAGTACACTCAGTAAATGCTCAAGATTATTCACGAGCACAACTATATGCATGGGCATCCGAAGAAGAGAAAGATACTAAAATACAAATTTGGAAAGAATCTTTGAATCAAAATATCGCTTATGTTGCTAAAATAAAAGATAAAGTTGTTGGTTTTAGCGACTTAACACATAGTGGACATCTAGATAGACTTTATGTTCATAAAGATTATCAGGGAAAAGGGATAGCTTCAGCTCTAGTTGATATGCTTGAATCAGAAGCAGAAAAATGTAAAGTTTTAGAAATTGATACTGAAGCGAGTATTACGGCCAAGCCATTTTTTGAACGTCGAGGGTACAAAGTTGTTTGCACACAAACTATAGAACGAAAAGGTGTTAAATTTACTAATTATCAAATGGTTAAAAAGATAACATTTTAATTATGTTGTTCCTAAGGATTCGCTTTCGTTTAGAAGTTACAGGGGGAATAGATAACTATTCAGGTAAAGCCTAGATTGTTTTATAGGAGTAAGGAAAAAGACCGACCTTTTAGAATAATATCCAAGTTTTAGAGATTTATTTTGAAGTTTTTTTACCAAAATCACTTCTCATAAATTATCTTTTTCTCCATTTTTTTAAAATAAATTAAAGTTGCTAACCCCCCACTTAGCTCACTTAAGTTTTCGTGATTTGGATATACGTAAAATATCAGTTATATGAAAATAAAGACATAAATAGTATCCTTGGATATAATAACTTATATACTATAGCTCATAGGGAGTGATTCTTTTGCAAGAAGAAATGCTTCAAACAGTAAAAAATTTCTTAATTGACAAAGGATTAAATCCATCGTTTATTATCATTTTCGGATCATATTCAAAAGGGTCTACACACAAGGAAAGTGACCTTGATGTAGCCTTTTATAGTAAAGATCAATCACCCACAACCTATCACATATTTTTGATAGCCCAAGAACTAGCGAATATACTGAAAATTGAGGTTGATTTGATTAATATCCGGGAAGTATCAACCGTATTCCAAGCTCAGATATTTTCTAACGGCACTGCTATTTATTCTAATGATGAAACATTGAGAATGAATATTCAAATGACTGCACTTAGTATGTACACTAAATTAAACGAAGAACGAATAAATATCTTGAACAATATAGGTGAAAGTGGGTCGATTCATGAAAAATGACGTCATTTTAAACAAAATTAGTGTGATTGAACGCTGCTTAATGAGGGTTGAAGATGTATACGAAAACAACCCATTAAACTTAAAAGACTATACTAAACAAGATTCGATCATCTTAAATATCCACAGAGCATGTGAAGCATCGATCGATTTAGCTATGCACATCGTTGCTGAAGAGCGTTTAGGATTACCACAAAGCAGTAGAGATGCGTTTGATATGCTTCGGTCGCATTCCATTATTGATGAAAATTGTGCTAACCGATTAAAATCAATGGTTGGATTTAGGAATATTGCTGTGCATGATTACCAGACTATCAATACAGAAATTTTAAAGCAAATCGTTGATAAGCACCTTGGTGATTTTACTTCTTACACTAAACAAATTCTTAAGTACTAATCTCTTTAAATATAGTTTAGTCAAAAGAAGCGCCTTTCTTCACGAAAAGCGCTTCTTGTATTTTATATTGTACTGTCTGTTTCAACACTTGAAAATACGACATGTGTGACTGTTTCAGCTATAGGTGAAATACTGTCAATAAACTCTTCTACCTTAGAGAGTTTTTCGAAATGTAGTTTCAATATAAAACATGCATTCCCAGCTATACGGTAACAAAACTCTACATTTGACATTTGTTTTATATGACGTTTAAAGAGGTTGTACTCACCATTTTTAATTGTTGCCTCTACGATACAGCTCACAGGATAACCGGCTTTTTCGTGATCAATGTTTAATGTGTAGCCTTTAATAACTCCGAAAGATTCCATTTGTTTTACACGTTCATTCACAGCTGGAGATGACATGTTTATTCTCTTGCCTAGTTCTCTCATAGACATTCGACTATTTTGATTAAGTTCATTTAGAATTCGCTTATCAATTTGATCAATTTTCATTTATAAAGTATTTCTCCTTATTGATTTTATTATTTAATTTATCATCGAAAATAACCTTAATTATGATATGTGAAAAACTTTTTCTGTTTTTTATAATTATGACAAGGAGGGATGATGATGGCAAGGATTAATGATTCAACAGTAGGTAGTACACCTTTTCAGAGAGTATTAGGACATAACGTAAAAATATTGGAGTCATGGAACCAATTAGGGGAGACTTTTGAAACAAGTTGTTCACTATCCAATCATTTAAAAGAGCAAGTAAGAAGAACATTAGCTCAGAAAAACGGTTGTGAGTATTGTAAGGAAAAAGGGAAGCCAGATCCTTTAACTTTTGATGAAAGAACCGCATTGGCTGTAGGATTTGCAGAAGCTTTCTTGAAACTAAGAGGGAATATGCCAGATCCCCTTTTTGATGTACTGAAGAATACATTTAGTGAAAAAGAGATAAGTGAATTGTGTGCTTATATCTGTTTTATTTCTGCCTCTCAATATTTTGGTGCGTTGATAGATTTAAAACAGGTCAATGAAGATGCGATATCAGTAAATAAATTAGAGTAAAAAGCTGTGTGATTGGCTTCATTCTTCTTAGAAAGATTTTTGGAGACTCCAATATGAAAGCTAAATTGACTAAAAAATAATCTCATTAAGGGGAGGGAGAAGGACGCCCCTTGATGAGATTATTTTTAGGTTTTAACACCGACAACGAAGGAAAAGCTGTAATAAATCAACAACCAACCTACTTTAGGACGAGCGGACACCTTCTAATTGGTTCATCTGGTGTTATTCATTCTAAAAATTTATTGCATTCTAAAAAATTAGAACATATAATTATTTTATATCATTTTATCTTTTTAAATAAGGGGCGATTCATTTGAATTTTGAAGTAAAAAAAACATTGGACATCAATTTAGAACAGCAAAAACTAATATCAACTCCGTTGAGGTCTACAATCATTTACCTATTAGCAGAACGACCAATGACAGCAAAGCAAGTAGCAGATGAAATGGGAAAAACAGCTGGCAGTATACATTACCACATCCAGCAACTTTATAAGGGGGGGATTTTAGACATTGAAAAAATACAAGAAAATAGGGGCATTATTGAGAAATACTACCGTTCGAAAGCTATAAATTTTCAATTGAAAGGGGTATCTGATATTGGGACACACTCACGAGGAAGTAATTTGTCATTAACAGATGATGAGTTGAAAGAATTTGAGGATGAATTGGATACTTTATTTTTAAAATTCATACAAAAAACGGTGAAAAATGAAAAAAACCGTACGTCCTATGAAATTAATTGCTTATTTAAAAAGCTGAATGGGGAATAGTGAGGGGGGAAAGTAAATGGTAGGTGCGATTAAAAAGAATTTAGTCTTGTTTCTTTTAAGTAAAACTGTAGCTGTACTCGGTTCAAATATTTATGGCTTCGCAATAAGTTGGTATATTTTAGCTGAAACGGGTTCAGCCTTAAATTTTGGAGTTGCGTTGCTGTTAAGCACCTTGCCACGTGTTTTGCTTTCCCCCATTGCCGGGACATTAAGTGATAGGTGGAATCGGAAAAGAATCATTATTACTTCCGACTTTGCTTGTGCCATTTGGCTAGCTATAGTCTTGCTTTTGTTTTCCTTTGTTAATCAAGAAATTTGGCTATTATATTTAGCTACTGTCGTCCTTAGTATACTTAATACGTTTTATTCCTCAGCCGTTACGTCCGCTATTTATAACATGGTGGGCCCAAATTATCTCCAAAAAGCCATGTCTTTAAATCAAGGAGTAGTCTCGTTATCAGGTGTTTTAGCTCCTGCGCTAGCAGGTATCTTTTTTGTGATCTTTCCTATCACAACCTTCATGATTATTAACATCATTGCTTTTATCATTTCAGGCATTGCTAGCATTCTCATTAATTACGAATTATTTGCAGAGAAGAAAGAAAAGAAGCAAGAAACTAGCATATTTGCTGATCTAAAATTTGGCTTGTTTTATGTTAAAACTCAGCCTCTACTTCTGCACCTAATTGTCATTTTCTTTTTTATTAACTTTTGGTTCTCTGTTTACCCGGTTACAATACCTTATCTAGTGACAACGATTCGGGGAATGGAAGAATTCCATTTAGGTTTCATTAATTCAACTTTCGCAGCCGGAATGATGTTAATGGCGATTATTTTTTCAGCTAGAGCCGAAGTAAAAAGGACAGAATTAGCACTTTTTGGTGGTGTAGGTTCTTTAGCTATTGTTCTTATTTTAATTGGGCTTCCTAGTTTCCCAAGCATGATTCAGGTTTCAAATATGATTATTCTACCTTATTTAATGTTGATGGTTCTGATTCTTTCTTCTAGTATAATGATCATTAATTTGCCAATCCAGGTGCTCATACAAAAAAGTACACCGGATGATTATCGTGGAAGGGTCATGTCACTGATTGAAACTGGAACAAGTGCAATGGTGCCGTTAGGTTACTTGATTTTTGGAGTATTACTCGAAATAATTCCAGCATGGATCCTCCTTGGCATTTGTGGTGTTAGTATCATTTCGTTCATCGTTTATCATATTAGAAATAAGGTCGTCATCCAGTTATTAAGGGAAGCCGATCAAACGAAAAACCGAGTTTTGGAAGGTGAGAGTGTCGTAAACAAAAGCGAAGTGCTCTGAGCTCGAACCTACTTATTACTATACTTTACGATTAAGAGGCTGTTATGATCATGTTTATAATGAAAATGGATAGTATTCCATCTCCTTAGAACCTAAAAATAAGAAAGGACAATCCCATCGTCAGTAATTAAGAACTGAACCGGGATCGTCTCTTTATTATCCAAAAATAGCTCTTGTCATTAAAAACAGGACGGATGGAACCATTAAGCAACCGAGACCTGTATAAAATGTTGCTGTGACCGCTCCATAGGGCACTAATTTCGGATCTGTTGCAGCCAGCCCCCCGGCAACACCGCTTGTTGTTCCCATCAACCCCCCGTAAACCATGGCTGATCGAGGGTTATTTAAACCAATATACTTAGCAACAAACGGGGTACCGATCATTGTTAAGATCGATTTTACAAGACCTGCTGCGATACTGATCGTAATCACTTCGGAACTCGCGCCAATTGCAGCGCCTGTTACAGGACCGACAATATACGTTGCTGTGCCACCACCGATCGTTGTGAGACTAACCGCATCTGTATAACCGAAAGAGAGTGCAACGGCGACACCGACAACATAAGATAATAAGACACCTATAAACAGTGCTGAAACACCGCTCATACCGGCTTTTTTAATTTCATCGAAACTGGCGCCGAACGCTGTAGCGACAATCGCAAAATCACGAAGCATGCCGCCGCCCATTAAACCAATTCCAGCAAAGATACTAATATCAGATAGTCCTTTTTCACCGCCTGTCAGCACGCCCCCTAAATAGGCTAGTACCAATCCGAGAATAATAGCAATGGCTGACCCGTGGATTCGTCCTCTTGTTAATTTATCGGATAGTTTGTACGCAATGTACATCGTAATTCCTATGATGGCGAAGGAAACAATAAGAGGATTGTCTGTAAAAACGTTACTTAATGTTTCGAACATTTTTATTTTCTCCCCCTATGAACGTGTTTTCTTCTACCGTTTCCTCTGTCTGAAGTCCACCTTTACTTAAAAGAGGAACAAACAGCCAGCCAATCAAAGCAGCTGCAACACCAGCCATAATAGCGAGCGGTCCGCCGTCTAGTGCACCTGCTACATTTTGATTAGCTGACATCGCAATGACGATTGGAATGTACATCGCACTCCAAAAACCGAGACCATCTTGAGCAGGCAAACTAAGTTTTCCACGTTTTTTTAAGTAATCAACGATGAGAACGAGCATAATCATCGCTATACCTACGCCCCCTACATTTGCTTCAACACCAAGAAAGAGACCTAATATTTCACCAAAAAAAATACCGATCAGCATACAAATTGCCAGTAACGCTACCCCGAAAATGACCATGATAACACCTCAATGTTTTTTAGTAAGAAAGCGTGCGGCCGTGAAAACAAGGAACCAGATCAAAAAAGTAAGCGTTTACAAATAATAAAATATACAGTCGACTGTATTTTAGGATAAGGTAAAAAGAAAAAAAATGCAAACATTATTTACAATCTTCTGAAAACATTGAATGATTGTTGATTTGTTTGTATAATAACAATCGACAGTCGACTATATTTTAATTTCAGGGGGGCTGCAAAATAAAAACAAAATTTATAAATAATGCATTATCTACTTTAATCGCAGAACATATCACTGAAAAAATTATTACCGGTGAACTCAAGCCAGGTGAAAAATTAGTGGAACACAGCTTTGCGGAGGAATACGGCACGAGCAGGGCCCCCGTTCGTGAAGCGATATATTTACTTGCGGTTGAAGGCCTGATTGAAAGAATTCCGCGAAAGGCAGCGGTGGTAAAAAAATATACCGAAAATGAAATATACGATCTTCTTGAAATTCGGAATATGCTAGAAAGTATGGCGATGGATCGAATGAAGAAGAATGGGACCGATCAAGGTTTGTTAAAAGAGATGAATCAACTCCTTAAACAAATGAAAAAAGTTGAGGATGTCTATTCCTATACTAAGTTGAATCACTCTTTTCATATGTGCCTTATTAAGATGAGCAAAAGTGAAACGATTAAAAGTATGTACTCGCGCCTTGGTTGGCCGTTGTTAAGAATTCAAAGTCTCTCTTTTTCTAACGAAGGAAATATCGAAAAATCCATTGCAGAACATGAAATCATCATCGAATTGTTGGTGGAAAAAAAATTAACCCAATTATCAATTTTTCTATTAAAACACAATAAAGACGTGATCTCTAGCGTCCAAAAAAAGCTTCGTTCATAGTTTACAAAATTAAAGGAGATGAACATCGTGAAGCTTGCTTTTTTGTTTCCTGGGCAAGGTTCCCAGAAGCCAGCACTTCTGAATGATCTGTCTACATGTACAGCAGTGGAAAATGTGCTGGAGACAGCAACTGCCTCACTAAATGAAAGCGTGTTCAATTTCCATTCAAAGGAATCACTGGCTTCAACTAAAGCAGTGCAGCTTTCTCTTCTAACTGCAGGGGTAGCTACTTTTAAAGCCTTTGAAATGGAAGGAGTGACGCCCGATTTTGTTGCGGGTCATTCTGTCGGTGCGTTTAGCGCTGCAGTGGCAGCTGGTGTCATTGAATTTAAAGACGCGTTGAAAATCGTCAAGTTACGTGGAGAGTTAATGGAACAGGCATACCCAGAAGGATACGGCATGGGCGTTGTACTTGGGATTGAAAGAAATAAATTACAGTCACTTATTGCTGATCACTTTGATGCAAAATATCCAGTATATATGGCGAATCAAAATGCACCGGATCAACTAACGATCTCGGGTGCTTTGCCTGGGATACAAGAGGTCATAGATGATGCACGGGAAAAAGGTGCACGTTCCTCTTCCATGCTCAATGTTCGTACACCATCACATTGCCCGCTTCTTGCATCTGTTTCACATGATTTGACTGAAGCGCTTCATGATATTACCATTCACCGCCCTGTTATTCCTTACGCAGGAAATCGAAAGGCACGCCTATTATATGATCCGATCGACATTCGACTGGATCTTGCTGAAAGTGTGTCTTCTGCCGTTCAATGGCATGATGCTTCTACGGTTTTGTATGAAAAAGGAGCGAGACTGTTTATTGAAATGCCTCCGGGAACAGTCTTATCACGCTTAGCAGCTAAGGCATTTCCAGATGCTAGAGTTTTATCTGTCGAAGAGAGTGGCTTTGATGATTGTCAGTTTGTAGCAATGCGTGAACGATTGAAATGATGAAAGGGGAATGAGCGATGGAAACGACGAAACAAGTAGTCAATCAAAGGAAAACATGGACGACAAGACTCGATGCGAAAAAGAAGCGAATGGATAGCGTCAAACATCTGGTCGATGGGATGTTGATTCCGACCGAACACATTGTAGATGCAATGGAAAAGCTAATCAGACCGGGCGATCGTGTTGTGCTAGAAGGAAACAATCAAAAGCAAGCTTCGTTTCTATCAGAAGCACTTGCACAGACAAATCCTAAAAATTTGTTTGATTTGCACATGATTATTTCGAGTATCTCTAGACCAGAACATCTTGATTTGTTCGAACGGGGTATTGCCAAGAAAGTAGATTTTTCTTACGCAGGTCCCCAAAGTCTCCGGATGGCGCAAATGCTTGAAGATAAGCAATTGACGATGGGTGAGATTCATACGTACATTGAATTGTATGGACGTCTTTTCATCGACTTGATTCCATCTGTTGCGCTTGTCGCAGCGGATAAAGCGGATAGAGACGGAAATTTGTATACAGGGCCGAATACGGAAGAAACACCGACACTTGTTGAAGCTGCCGCATTTCGTGATGGCATTGTCATCGTGCAGGTGAATGAATTAACGGATGAACTGCCGCGTGTCGATATCCCCGGTTCGTGGATTGACTATATTGTTGTTGCTGATAAATCTTATCAGCTTGAACCATTATTTACACGCGATCCAAGGCACATTACCGATATTCAAATTTTGCAGGCAATGATGGTTATTCGCGGTATTTATGAAAAGCACCAAGTACAGTCGTTGAATCATGGGATCGGGTACAACACAGCGGCAATTGAATTACTGCTACCGACATACGCTGAGTCACTTGGTCTAAAAGGGAAAATTTGCAGACACTGGGCGTTAAATCCTCACCCGACACTTATTCCGGCGATTGAGAGCGGTTGGATCGACAGTGTCCATTGTTTTGGAGGAGAGGTAGGCATGGAGAACTATATAGCCGCTCGCCGTGATGTGTTTTTCACTGGACGTGATGGCAGTTTACGCTCGAATCGAACGCTTTCTCAAATGGCTGGACAATATGCGGTTGATTTATTTATCGGTTCCACTTTACAAATGGATCTAGATGGAAATTCCTCTACCGTAACGCGCGGCAGACTGGCTGGCTATGGTGGAGCACCTAATATGGGGCATAATCCCGGTGGACGTCGTCATTCAACACCGGCTTGGTTAAATATGATGACGTCAGAAGATCCGTTAGCTCGCGGAAAAAAACTAGTTGTGCAAGTGGTAGAGACATTTCAAGCTGGAAATAAGCCTGTTTTTGTCGAGTCCCTAGATGCGATTGACGTGAAAAAAGATTCGGCACTTGCCACAGCACCGGTCATGATTTACGGAGATGATGTCACGCATGTTGTTACAGAAGAAGGAATTGCCTATTTGTACAAAGCTGACAGCATGGAAAAACGCCGAGAAGCCATTGCGGCGGTAGCTGGTGTGACACCCGTCGGATTGAGACATGATTCGAAAAAAACAGATGACTTGCGGCGTGAAGGATTGGTTGCCCTTCCGGAAGATTTACATATTCTTAGGGCAGATGCGAAACGGTCACTATTGGCTGCAAAAAATGTAGAGGAAATTGTCGAGTGGTCAGATGGATTATATGAACCGCCGGTGAAATTCAGGAGCTGGTAAATCGGAGGAGCAAAATGAACAACGACAAGCAAACTTTCAGTCTCACAGCCGCTAAAGTAGCTAAACGCTCTTTAATAGAAGAAGTAGAACTGACACCGAAGCCAGGTCTTGTTGACAGAAGTAATACGGGGGCACACCAAGATTTAACCCTTCAATTAATGACAACATCAGCGGAAGCGCTAACAGATACATTTGAAAAAATAGCATTCATTAGCTACGACTGCAGCCCTTCATCATCTTTAAGAGAAGAAATTGCCGCGATTGGTCGGGATGGAGAAAAAAGAATGTTTGAAGTAACTGGTGGAGTGAATACGCATAAAGGGGCTATTTGGGCGATTGGCCTGCTCGTCTCAGCTGCCTCAATGGGAAAAGGCATGTATACCGTAGAAGAAAACGTTACACTAGCCGGTGAATTAGCCCGTTTGCCTGATCGATATTGTCCGGCTACTAAGACAAACGGGGGTAACGTGACTGCAAAATACGGTGTAGGAGGAGCGAGAGGCGAAGCACAGCAAGGATTTCCGCATATTACACAGTGTTCTCTCCCTATGTTAAAGCGTTCAAGAGCAGACGGTTTGACAGAAGAAAAAGCTAGACTGAATGCGCTTCTTGCATTAATCGCTCATTTGGATGATACGTGCATTTTACATCGTGGCGGTCCTGAGGCACTATCGTTTGCCAAAAAGCAGGCTGCTCTCTTTTTAACCAATGGCAAAATTGATTATCTAAATACGCTAGATGAGGATTTTACAAGAAGAAATATTTCTCCAGGAGGCAGCGCGGATCTGTTAGCTGCTACACTGTTTTTGGATAAAATTCAAACATATAAAACAGAAGATAAAGTACGGAGAGAATATGAATATACCATTTAAACGGGGGTGCTTCATTTGGAACGTATGACATACACGTTTCCTGCGACAAAAAGAATGAACCGATTTGTACACGTAGGGGTTGTCGGATCTGGCGACCTAGAAATTCTGATTGAACCAACTGATCAGTCACATACAGAAGTAACGATTCGAACAGGAGTTACTGGATATAAAAATACGTGGAAATCCGTTGTTCAACGCTTTTTTACACAACATGATGTCGCGGCGAAAGTGAAAATCAATGACTTCGGAGCAACGCCTGGTGTAGTGAAACTCCGTCTTGAACAAGCACTGGAGGTGATCGCGAATGATTCGTACATTAAAAGCTAGTTTTGTAGAAAGTAGTGGACGTGAACGAACTCATGGGATAGTAGACGAGAATACATATAAAGAACTACTTGGCCCGTGGGATAATCTAGAGTCACCTCATCTGGAGACACAGGGGATCGTACCTCAAAGTGATGATGGAGTGATTGTAGCAAAGGGGACAATAGACGAACAACCAGCAGTGGTGATATCGATTGAGGGGAATTACCAAGGTGGGGGGATTGGTGAAGTATCCGGTGCGAAAATCGCTGGAGGCTTGGAAATGGCGCTAAAAGATTGTGAAGCGGGTGTAAAAACGATTCCTGTGTTGGTGTTTGATACAGGTGGCGTTAGACTACAAGAAGCTAATTATGGTCTACTTTCCATCGCTGAAATCTGTGCAGCGATTGTGGCACTTAAACGTTATGTCCCTGTTATAGCCGTCATTCCGGGGAAAATCGGAGCCTTTGGAGGAATGTCCATTACTGCAGGTCTGTGCAGCGCAATCATAATGACGCGTGAAGGACGTCTTGGACTAAACGGACCAGAAGTAATCGAATATGAAGCGGGTATTCGTGAATTTGATTCGAAAGACAGACCACTCATCTGGGGAACGATTGGTGGAGAACAACGGACAGGATCTGGTTTTGCGGATCTGTTAATTGAAGATGATACAGAAGCGATCAAAGAAACGATCACTTCGATTATAAAGGACGATTCAAATCTTGTTCATAGAACAGAGCAAGTAGAGAGGTACGAAGCCTTTTTACATTTAATCGATCCCAAGCATCGATTGTCGTCTGATAAGGTCCGGTTATTATGGGACCAGTCTGAACATGCAATGGTGGAGTCAAAGTCGACTATCTTAGAAGGTGACCAAACCATAGGCCGGGGGAAAAGATGGTTTGATTTACTACGTGGCGACGCTTTAGAAATAGGCGATGTACCGTCTGTTCGGGTAGCAGACAGTATGATTGGGGAAAAGAAGGTTCGCTTGATTGCTGTCGTTCCAGACGCTCAAAATCGTTTTCCGCGTGCAAGAAAAGGAGAAGTTGGTCTACAGGAAGGTTGGTCCATCGCCAAACATGTCCAAGAAGTCATCAAAGCAGATAAAAATAGCAAAAAGCGTGCGATTGTTGCAATCGTTGATGTGCCGAGTCAAGCTTATGGTTATCATGAAGAACTACTCGGAATTCATCAGGCTTGTGCCGCAGCGGTTGACGCTTATGCTTCGGCAAGATTAAATGGTCATCCGGTCATTTCATTCATACCTGGAAATGCGATTTCCGGTGCCTTTTTGTCACATGGGATGCAGGCGAATCGATTGATTGCACTTCGCGATGATGGCGTGAATGTACACGTCATGTCCAAGCAAGCGGCTGCTCGGATTACACAGAGAAGTCTTGAAGAATTGGAAGAAGCAACAAAAAAAGTATCGGCAATGGCGTATGATATCGAGTCATTCAAACAACTAGGTGCTCTATTTTCCTTAGTAGATGTAGTAGAAGCGGACACTCCATGTGAAAAAGACCGTGCTGTCATTTATCAAGAGATCGAACGTGCCATTGAAGATGTATGGATGGATCGTTCAAGTGATTTAAGTGTACGGTTAACGTCCTCTTTTGCTCAGTCTGGCAGAGCAGCATCCATTTTGGTGAGAGAAAAGTTAAATGAACAATGGAACTAAATCCGCATGACTTGCTGGAAATTGAAAGTGTAGCAAATTTGATCAGTTATTCACCAATGCCAGAATGGGTGGAAAGGTCAATCGCCAAAGCTCCTTTTGTAGTGGTGAGGCGTGCCCGTGCAAGAGAAGAGCTTGTGGCGGTGGGTATTCGCGGTTCGAGCAGAAATGAGCGGTTCGCCGCCTTTTTGCCAGTTGACCAGATTGTGAGACGGATTACGCCCGAACAGCTAGCGAAAAACAAGAAGTGGAACGAACATGTGAACGAAATGTTTGGTTGTCTGGAACGGGTCAGCCATTTAATGAATTTCCATGAACTTAAATGGGGACCTGTGGGAAGTGTTGGATTTGAGCTGGCGAGCGGGATCAAAACGGTTACGAAGACAAGCGATCTTGATCTTGTAATTCGCTTTTCAGAAAGAGTCACGATTAGATTTGCTAGACAACTAGAAGCAGAATTGAAAAAAATCCAAACACGTGTTGACGTTCAAATAGAAACGATGCAAGGCTCCTTTTCATTAAGTGAATACGCTATTTCTGGAGAACAACCGATACTTCTTCGAACCGTAGATGGACCTATGTTAAAGGAGATTCGTTGGCAGTACACTGTAGGAATGCAGAAAAAAGAATGGGTTTGAATTCTTTCTTTAAAACTATCAATTAAATTGAATAACATGTAGGGCTGGTAGTATTTCTATTGCAGGTGTTACACTTAACCACGAGCCCCTCCATTTTGAATTTCTCATGCAAAACTAACTTTATATAGGAGGGGAAATAATTGAGAAATGAACAAGAAATGATGGATCTTATAATAAACATTGCCAAGGAAGATGAACGTATTCGAGCAGTCTATATGAATGGTTCAAGAACAAACCCTAATGTACCAAAAGATATTTTTCAGGATTATGATGTTGTTTATGTTGTGACAGAAACAACTTCTTTTATAGAAGATAAGACATGGATTAATGCTTTTGGAGATTTAATAATGATGCAAGAACCTGACAAAAATGATTTTGGCAGTCAAATTGATTTGGATTTCACTAGGTCTTATGGTTTTTTAATGCTTTTTACAGATGGAAATCGCATAGACCTTCGTATCCAAACAAAAGAAGTCATGTTTGAAGAGTATGAAAAAGATAAGCTCACTCTTCCCTTAATTGACAAAGATAATCTTTTGCCAGCAATCCCTTATCCTACCGATAGTGATTACCATGTCAAAAAGCCGTCCAAAGGTGAATACGATAGTTTTACAAATAATTTCTGGTGGTGTTTACAAAACGTTGTAAAAGGAATTTGGCGTGATGAACTCCCATATGCAAAACTAATGTTTGAATATACGACAAGAGATTCTTTAGATAAAATGGTCAGTTGGTGGATTGGGATACAAGAAGATTTTCAAGTTTCACCAGGAAAATTAGGGAAATTTTTTAAGGAATATCTTCCAGAATCATATTGGAAAATGTACAAAGAAACTTATTCTAATTCTGTTTATACAAATATGTGGGAATCAATATTTGTTACTTGTGAATTATTTAGAATCTTATCTAAAGATGTGGCTGAACATTTTAATTTCACATATCCACTTGATGATGATAGAAACATGACTGAATACCTTAAACATGTTAGAAATTTACCTTTTGATGCAAAGGAAATATTCTAAGAAGATGGATGCACTCTACAAATTTAGTAGGGTGCTTATTCAATTATCGGGCGCTTTAATGGAAGTAACTATAGCCTAATTTCTCACTTATACTATTGAGAAATTAGGTTTGTTTATTATTCATGTTTCCTTATCGTTGTAAATCCGCATTTTCCTGACGCTACCCCTCTATAATGTTAGAAACGTCATGACCGTCTATTTGAGGTTATGGCGTCTTGTTCTCCATTAGATTTTAATAAACTTTGAATTATAGACTAGTTTAAGAACCCGAAGGACACCTTTTTAGCCACTTTTAGCTATCATTCTAAAAAGTCTATAAAACGTTCGTTTTATAGACGATTAAAAAGTTATTTCACCCACGGTTCACGTTCACATTGATTCACTTGTGTTCATACGGGTATGATTTAAGGTGAATCGTGTAAGGAGGTCGAAACAATGAAAACATTAGAAGGTATGTTGGAACAAATCACCGATGATAATCATCATGCGTTTATTGATATGGGTTGTGAAGGAAAAGAGATTTTTTGGAAAGACGAAGATTAATCATATCGGAACCATTCTTTAAAAACTTTTTTACTATCAAAAATCGAGTGAATCATATTAATCTTTGAGTATCAATGGTTTTCACTGGTTATAGTCATGACCTTTGGCATGGAGTGGGCAAACAAAAAACGCCCCGCTAATGCAGGACGTTGAATCATTTAGCTGCCTATTGGCGAATTAAGCCACATGATAAAATATATGATCATCCAGCCAACTACGCCCTGGAGCGGAAGTGTGACCAGCCATGCAATATACCAGTGTTTAACACCTACTATAGATGGTTTGATCATTGCACACACCACGAAAGCCGTGAACAAAATAAAGATGAAACCTAGAAATAACGACATGATAAAACTCTCCTTTTTTATGTGTAACCGCCCCAGAAGTGGAGCGGTTTTATTGCTGTTATTCCATATCTTCAAAATGTTTTTTTATCATTGTCCATTCTACTAGAGCTGTAGTTGTGAAGTCGTCACCTTCTTCAATTATTTCAACTGCGTTATTTAATATGTTTTCGTTTAATACTTGTGAGTCCAGAGCCGTCCATATCTCTAATACGGCTTGGTTTCTTTTGTGTACACCAGCGCTAAAGTTTTCGATAACGGTATCAAATTTTTCTTTTTGCTCATCCTCAAACGCATGGTGTCCCTCGTATTCGGTCAATCTGAGCCAAAGAGAATCATATAAAACTTCTAATTTGTCCATAGCTTCTAGCAACTCGTTATCTCCTGCCAAATCGTTGCTTATATCGCTCCATATATTCGTCCACTGTTCTTCCCAAAAGAAATCAAAATCAGTAATCGCATTATCCATGAATGGCTTCACGTCGTCATTGAACGCCCGTAACGCCTCTTGTTGCTCTTTTGATAGTTCTGTCTCTTGTTCGTCTTTATCGCCCGCCTGTGTCTCTTGTGTCGCTTCTTCTTGTTCGTCTTTATCTGGCGCAAAAGAAGCGCCAATTGCCAAGCTAACTACCATGATAGATAATGATATAGCTGTTATTTTTAATCGACTTAACTTGAACAAAGTCGGCTTAATTAATCCCACAATTAACACTAAAATCATAATAAAAAAGATGCTAAAAAATAAATCTGTCATTCTAAAAACTCTCCCTTTTTCTTGGTCTTCTCTCTAGCTGCCATAAGCAACAAATGATAACATAAGAAGTGGCACACCAACTATAAAAAGTTTTAACCATTCTTTCCAATTAAAGGGGCGTTTTTTTGCATTTAACTAGGTCATGGTCAATCCCTAGAATCATTCCATTATATCCCATATAAGAGTTCCCATATTTATAGAATTGTAGCTACTTTTTTTTGACAAAATCCCTTCATACCAACGTTTATTCGCTTTACTATACAAAAAGTTCCCAAGCACTCTATACTGGGAACTAGGAGCCGATATCTTGGGCGAAGTTCGGGTTTGGTTTTAGCGTCGCAGACCACACACTTATAGAAGTATGGAACCCGGAAGTGGAATTGAACATGGCAATTCATATATAAAGGATGTGTTAGGAGCAATTGGAGTCACAAATATAGAAAGCATTTTAGCCGAAGGGCTGGCTTCTGAACCAGAAAAAGGTAAACAAGCTGCAATAAAACAAGCTTTAGAAGTTGCTGCAAACCTAAAACTATAAAAAAACGAGTTCAACATAGACAAATCAGTTGATAATTCTAGTCTTAACGCTAATATAAAGGTTTAATATAAATAAACTATTCTTATTTGTGGGAAAATAAATATAATCTCTAAAAAAAGGTGACGATTGATATGTATATAATTGAAAACCCTGAAGTAGAAGAAGTATTCAATAAATATCCAGAATCCATGCGTCAAAAATTAATGTTCCTTAGAAAGCTTGTTCTAGATACAGCATCAGAAATAGAAGGTGTAAACAACGTTGAAGAAACATTAAAATGGGGAGAACCAAGCTATCTCACAAAAAGTGGGAGTACTATCAGAATGAATTTGAAAAAATCAAATCCAGATCAATATGCGATGTATTTTGTTTGTAATACCAACTTGGTAGAAATATTCAAAGAACTTTATAGAGAAAATTTTAAATTTGAAGGCAATAGAGCTATCATATTTAATAAAAATGATGAAGTACCCGTTAATGAGTTGAAAGATTGTATTTCGTTGGCTCTCACATATCACAGAAGAAAACATCTTCCAATGTTGGGCGTACTATAAAAACAATACTATCAATCACATCAATCCAACGATAGTAAAACTAGGTTCTCATTTGAGTAGAGAGTCATTTTCCAACGATGAAAATAATAGTTTGTAAAGTTTAGGAAGTATGCAAAACAAATACTATTTTTATTTCCTTTTTCCTGGTAGAAGGGAAGATTATCGGGAAGTGTCCACGGTAAATGTCTGACTGGAGCGAGAGTGGAAGGAATTTAAGGAGTGGATACGTGCGCATGATATACACCCTCTTGGTTTCTTCCAATGCACTGAATGTAGGTGAGTTGGTGTCTCTTAGAGATTTGATTGAAGAATTTCCACATGCTCATACATTTCGAGCGAACCTTATGTTATTTGGTGAGGTGTTGAAAGAAATGGAATTGGATTGGTGGGATATTGCGAATCTTGGTCCAAACCAACCTAATTATAATGCTAAAGTGCTTGATCTTTTAGAAGTACAGTATAAAACAAAGACATATTTTAGTGAAGATACAGAAATCTCATATCATGAATATTGGAAATTGGTAGATGATGAAACAGTATCAATTAACACCCCTACGTCCCTCGTGTGGCATTTTTATTTTGATTGGGACATTAATGGATTTATTTAGTTCTTTAGTAGAAAACTATCTAAAAATGCAGGAAGACCTTATAAAATAGCTCGTGTGATTAGAAAAGAATTTGAATAGCTATAGGTTAGGCAAACATGCCTAGCCTTTTTTGTGTTTAGAATGAGTATATAAAACGGTCGCTTTGTAGACTGATTGGACACTATTAATATATCCTCTATTCTGGTTTAATGGAATAAGCAATTGATTAAAAAGAGAAGATTTGAAATAATCGGTATTAGAGGAATTAATTAAATAAAAAAGTTTGAAAAATAAGGGGGATGAAAAATGAAAAACGTTTTTTTATTCAGTAAACTATTTTTAGTCACACTTTTAATCGTAAGTATCTTTACACCAAAGGTAATATTTGCATCAAATGAAGGGGAGAATTCAAAATCAATCGAAGAGATTGAACTAGATATCTTAAATATGGAAGACATTCAAGATGAACCCGATCCAATAGGTAATGAGCACGAGTATGCGAGGGGAAAAAGCCCTGCAATAACCGTACTAGATAACGGTCTAATCGTTGCTATTAAAGAGCTAGATGGAATTCTTTCTTACCAATTAGGAGAGTTCAAATATGAAAAAATATGGTGGACATCACCTATTAACTACGATGCAGGAGAAGAACCGTCTATTACTACCCTTCCTAGTGGAGATGATGTAATGGTTGTTAATCAGGTTTTCAACAACGACACGGATGAATATGATATTTATTACACTACAGGTCAATTTGAAAACGGTGATATGAATTGGAGTGAGAGATCTAAGTATACGGATGGAGCGGGAAGTAAACCTTCTATAACCACTGTTGATGACTCGGTCGTAATGGTTAGAGAATACGGCACAGAACTTCATTATAGTGTAGGAGTGATCGGTGAAACAGATGTAAACTGGACATTAAAAGGTAAGTATGGTGAAGGACATTCTCCTTCTATCACTACACTTGATAATGGAGATCTATTAGCGTTACATGTGGAAGAAAATGCTTCTATGTACACGATGGGTGAAATAGCAAGGCTTGGAATGGTTTGGACTCCTTCGAAAGAATGGCATCATACATACAGTTATGACCCTGCTGCGGTACAACTACAGAACGGAAAGATAATAGCAGCAATGGAATATGACTTTTTAGAAGGTAACCGCAATTTATCGTGGATAAGGATGGGTGATGTAAATCATTCTACTTTCGAAATTAATTGGGCTGATATGTGGACAAATCATCTTAATGGAAGTAAAAACGATTTAGCTCTATTAAAAGATGGGTATACGGTACTAAATGTCCGTCAAGGTATTAATGATAATGTTCTTTGGTATAGTTTAGGAAAGCAAACTTTACCTCATCTTATGGAATGGAACTGACAGTAGATGTGGATTTGAAAGAAAGTCGTACCGTTTATAAAAAAGTTGCGATGTTTTGAAAAAAGTTTAACCGTTTTAGAAGGGGAATTTTAGGGAA
The DNA here is from genome assembly GCF_040801915.1 of Jeotgalibacillus marinus. Lineage (NCBI taxonomy): Bacteria > Bacillati > Bacillota > Bacilli > Caryophanales > Caryophanaceae > Jeotgalibacillus > Jeotgalibacillus marinus. The sequence continues at coordinate 29,195 of NZ_JBFMIA010000025.1, forward strand.
CGTTGCTGTAGAAAGGTTTATGAAAACTTTTGATCAAACTTTTTTATAAAAATTGTATACTAATCCACGTTTGATATAATGAAAAAAAGGTGGTAAATAAAATGAAACCGTTTTCTATATTTTTTGTCTGTATCCTACTATCGATAGGAATATCCAGTCATGTGTCTGGTGCTAGTGTAAAAGATTCCAATGTAGGAATGGAAATACTAACGAGCGTAGATAGAGAGGTAACGTTTAGTATGGATATAGAAGGTTGGCAGGACAGTCCAATAATAGAGAATGATGTACATGTGGCGCATATGAGTATTTTTAGAGAAACACTTCCAATCGGTAACTATAATTTTTTTATAGCGTATTTTAAGGTTGATCCTTATACAAATGAGTTAGTAAACGAAATATCATTTAAATTAGATGTTTATAATCAAGTTGGATTTCCAACTAGAATATTGGGCTTTCAAAAATTATTAGATTATTTTATAAAAGATGGATATGCAGTTACTGAGGACTATGTGAAAGTTGACTTTTATGATGCAAATTGGCGACTTCATGTACGTAGGCCCGGACACATTTATGATGGAATAGTGGATTTTTCTGTAGATTTAGATCCAGATGAACGAGATTTAACAATAAAACTGAATTCTACAACTCCTTGACACATCTATGATTTTATAAAAAAGAAAGGGTGTGCAGGACCATTTGCACATCTTTTTTTAATGGAGGTCAAGTCGATGAAATGGTTAAAAATAGTGATCCCTTTATTTGTGCTATTGTTCATTTCCAGTATCGTTGCTGTTTATTATTTTAATGATAAAGGGAACGAAGAAACTCAAACCGTAGATGATACCGTACATCCAAATTCGGGAGAAGGAACAAATACACTAGGAATAGGATTATTTGATACAGAAGGAGATATCATTGACTCCGGATCAATGCTAACGGCTGCTAATGGGTACTTAGAATATACGGTATCATTCGATAGTTTTATTGATTCAGCGAGAGAATATGCATTAGTTGCTTTAGTTGATTTAGAGCAAGTGCCCTTTACGGTGGATGGGGAAAGTTATGATAAATATTTCTTCAATATGGATGCGAATAGCACGATAGATATTGATACAATTATTGCCGTAGATGAGAGTAATAGTGAGGTATCTTATCTAATATTCAAAGAACCAAATA
>NZ_JBFMIA010000191.1:0-263 GCF_040801915.1 Jeotgalibacillus marinus
ACAGTATTATGGCCTAGAGAATTCCATGAAGTGTACAGTCCATGGGGTCGCAAAGAGTCAGACACAACTGAAGCGACTTAGCGTGTGCGCATGCACACACACACATATATATGGTAGTAGTGTTAGTTGCTGCATCGCAGGCAGATTCTTTACCATCTGAACCACCAGGGAAGCCCGTGTGTGTGTGTGTGTCACTGAATACCAAAGGGAAGGAAGAAAGGAGAGGATGGGCAAGAATAGCACTTGCTGAGGTCCAGATCTGT
>NZ_JBFMIA010000192.1:0-263 GCF_040801915.1 Jeotgalibacillus marinus
TATTTAAAAATTTTAAAGTACATACTCTAGAACAAATAAACATGTCAAGATATGAAAAGCCAAAAGTTCTATGGGAATTCTGCATAAAAAAAGAAAGTCCTAAAAAACTAGTAAAATGATTAATACAGGATACTTATTTAGTAATAATTCTAATAGGCTTTTCATAAATACCAGTTTAGGTTGCACAGCAAATTGTACTTATTGTTATTTACCATCATTAAACTATTCCAAAGGAAAAACATTAAACACTTATATTTCAGCAT
>NZ_JBFMIA010000193.1:0-263 GCF_040801915.1 Jeotgalibacillus marinus
CGCTGATCACGACCTCGAGGATCGAGCCGCGACGCTGACGCATCTGCCGCGACGACACCGAGCGCACTTCGGCGACGATCGTCACCTGCTCGCCGAGCGGCAGCGAATCGATCGGCGTGAGCTCGCCGCGCCGGGCGTAGCGCCGGGGGTAGTGCGTCAGCAGATCGGCCACCGTGCTCATGCCGAATGCCCGCTCGAACAGCTTCGCGGTCGGCGCTCCCAGCGCGTCACCCAAGGCGGTGTCGAGCGTGATCGCGGGCATT
>NZ_JBFMIA010000194.1:0-263 GCF_040801915.1 Jeotgalibacillus marinus
GACACGGTGGCCGCCTTCGGCCTGGGCTACTGCGCCAAAGGCACCATGAGCGGGCGGATCGCGATTCCCCTGCACAACGGTGACGGCGAGCTTCTTGGCTACTGCGGCCGCTGGCCAGGCGAACCTCCGGAGGGCACCACCCTCCATAAGTTCCCCGCTGCCTTCAGCCGATCCTTGGAACTCTTCGATCTGCACCGTGCGCTCGGCTGCGAAGTTTCCTATCCCCTGATCGTGGTTTCGTGGTTCGTTGATGCCGTCCGGGT
>NZ_JBFMIA010000195.1:0-262 GCF_040801915.1 Jeotgalibacillus marinus
TCCTGATTTCGCAGCCGCCTTCATTCTGAAGAGTCTGCCGCAGAGGACTCTGGAAAAGTGCAGTTTCGTGGATTGTGTGGCGCGCCCTACAGGAGTCGAACCTGTGGCCTCAAGATTAGAAGTCTCGCGCTCTATCCAGCTGAGCTAAGGGCGCGCGCTGGGAGCGCAATAACCACTTTGCGCGCGGCTGCAAAGCTGCTTATGTCGTCGCCATGCAGGATACACCGATTTTGACCGAAAGCGCCAATGCCGCCAGCGGGCG
>NZ_JBFMIA010000196.1:0-262 GCF_040801915.1 Jeotgalibacillus marinus
GACGAGGAGCTGGCCAGCTGGCTGTCCGGCCTGCGCGGCTCAAGGGTCGTGCTGCGGGTGCCGCGCCGCGGGGACAAGCGGGCACTGGCCGAAACGGTGCACCGAAACGCAGAAGATGCACTGCAACAACACAAGCTGAAGCGGGCCAGCGATTTCAACGCCAGATCCGCTGCGCTGCAGAGCATTCAGGACTCGTTGGGCCTGGCAGACGCACCCTTGCGGATCGAGTGTGTCGACGTCAGCCATGTGCAGGGCACCGACG
>NZ_JBFMIA010000197.1:0-262 GCF_040801915.1 Jeotgalibacillus marinus
TGATGCGCATGAAGGACGAGGACTGGGATCTGGTGATCCGGGTCAATCTGGAAGCCCATTACCGCCTGTCCAAGGCGTACCTGCGCCCGATGATGAAGCAGCGCTGGGGCCGCATTATCGGCATCACTTCGGTGGTCGGCGTGACCGGCAATGCCGGCCAGACCAATTACGCCGCGTCCAAGGCGGGCATGATAGGTTTCACCAAGTCACTCGCCATGGAGGTTGCTTCACGCAACGTCACAGCGAACTGCGTTGCGCCCGG
>NZ_JBFMIA010000026.1:0-29696 GCF_040801915.1 Jeotgalibacillus marinus
GTTTTTTATTTTTTTCTTGTATCATTTGTTTGAGTTCTTCAAGATCTTCAACCGTTGCATAATTCTTGATGAATCCTTTTGCATGGGATCGGCTGTTTAAATATTCATTCTTATGGCAGTGGCAAAGCTTCTTTGATGAAGTCTGGTGCGTCTTCTTTGTTAAAGCCATAAGTCCTGTAATCCATTGTTTCACCACTGAACTGCATGAGGACGGTGTAGTCGGATTCCAATAAGTCTGAATCTAATTCGGACAAATCATACAGTGTCATCATTTCCTCGTCTTCAGTGGTGATGTATTTAGGATCTGGAATGTCTTCCGCGCCATATATAATACCCATTTTCCCTCTCATCTCGTCATCCATGCTAGGTAGAACAGCAATGGAGATTAGATTTTCTGGAATCGTAAGCCCTTCGGAATAACCGTTTTCTTTTAACCACGTAATGGTGTTGGTGTAGTCTGAATACATCGGTACAGGTATCGGTTCATTTATTTCAACATCAAAGTTAAAATAGAAATCACCAATATACTCGCTACCCACGAATATGAATCGACTTGGGCTCGCTGTCACATCTGTCACATCCTGTTTAATAACCTTCACTAGTTCCTCTATTTTATCAAGTTCTGCCACGCGTTGATTAAGTCCTGGAACTTCAACATACGTTAGGTCTGTATGGTTTTTAATTTTGAAAATGGGTTCGTACGTCTTTTTAAATTCTTCATTAATTCGTAGATCTTCTGTTAATGTTTCTAAGTGATTTCTATCTACGCTATATTCTCGGATAAGACTGTTACCGTTTTTCAGTTTATAGTTAATGACAATGGGGGTACCATCAAAGCGGGAAGAGATGTCTTGATCAGCTACCACCGCTTGATGAATATTAATGACCTGTTCAATGGATTCATCGTTCATCATTGATCCTGCATTCATCCATTCCACCCCTGCATGTAGATTACGAAGCTCAACTGACTCTACTTCGCTCACATTAGGCACTTCCTTTGCGTAGACTCCTCCTACGATATTGATTGGAATGATCAATAACGCAACCGATACGCCGTACGCAATGAATCCTTTCCAAGGCCACACAAGGTGTAACGTTTTTTGAAGGATCATTTGTAAAACTGTGTAGGCGATGAAAGCACCAAGTACATAGCCAACGATGGTCCAGGCAAGAGTATTTTGTCGAATTTCGCTAAAGAAAAAGCCAGCCACCAACATCGCAAAAAATGTGAGTCCGTATAAAAATACATGACGGAAAAATGGGAAGACAATTGATTGATCCGTTGCCTCAGACGGACGTTTCGCATAAGCAATATATGAGATTACGACCAAAACGGCAGCGATCAAGGTATAAATCACATATTCAAAGCCTGTAAATGGTCTGTCCGGTAATACGAAAAGTCGAACAAAGAAAATACCATTGACCATTAACTTTTTCGTGTAGGTGAATAGCGCAAGACCATTTACGTAATAATGCATGTTAAGCAGAACAAGAGCGACGGTTGTAGCGGGAACATAGATAGATAAGTACGTTAATCCCGCGTGTAATAAGCTATTTCCTACAAACATGCCAATGGTCATCGTAAAAATAAAGATGACCAGAACAATGAAATAGGAGATCGCTACCCATTCAACAATTTCCATCCAAGAGTAAAATGGGAAATAAAGAAAAGGTCGCAAGATTGCCATTAATCCAGCTGTTAAAATGAGCGGGAAAAGCAGAGTGAGAGCTCCGACCAAATAGTTAATGTTCAGCACGGTTTGACGCGTAAAAGGCAAACTGTGCATAAAGTCGGTCGCGGCTTTTTTCGTCGTGTAATTCACTAAAATAATGCTCAGCAAAACGGGGAATGTTGTATAGATAACAAGCTGAAATTGAATATAAAAGTTAAATACACCATTAAAACCACCACTGGAAATGTGGAACCCTTGAAAAATGTATTCTTCTGGATAATTTTTCACCAAAATAGCGAGTGGCAATACAACAATAAGCGCCAGTGTGAAGAAAATCGTAATCCAACTAATGGAGCGTAGCTGTTGCTGAAAGAGTGCTTTATTCAACGATAAGATTCCGGATTTCATAGCCAACACCTCCTAGCTCATAAATGAAAATTTCTTCAAGTGTTAAGGGTAGTAAATCGAAAATGGCTGGGTTATATGAAACAACATAGGAAGAGATTTCTTCTACTTTTCCTTTCACGATACAGAGCACGACGCTGCCTCGCTTTTCATAATGAAGCACGTCCAGTCCGTCAAGGAACGATTTTTCTGGGACTTTGCGGAAAGCGATTTGTAATTTGTGGATGTCTGTTTTCAGCTCGTCCATGTCTCTTTCAAAGAGCAGAGTGCCTTTATGCATAATCCCCACGTAATCACAGAAATCTTCCATTTCACGAAGGTTGTGAGAGGATACTAACAGCGTTAAGCCGCGATCTGCCACGTCCTGCAAAATGAGATTCTTGATTTGCTGGCGCACAACCGGATCAAGCCCGTCAAAGGGTTCATCCAAAATCAACACTTCTGGCATGGTTGATAATGTGAGGATAAACGACGCTTGGCGCTGCATCCCTTTTGACATGCTTTTTAGCTTTTTGTCTGGATCCATTCGAAAATGAGTAGTTAACCGTTTGAAACGTTTGGCGTTCCAGTTTGTATACACTTTCTCGTAAAAAGAAGCCATGTTGTTCAGTGATGTTTGATGTAAAAAATAAGGTTGGTCCGGGATGAAAAGGACGCGCTGTTTTGAATCAGGGGTTTCATAAACAGTGTGTCCAGAAACCGTGATGTTGCCTTTATCCTGTTTATAAATGCCAGCGATCATTTTCAGTAGTGTCGTTTTACCAGCGCCGTTTGATCCAAGCAGACCGTAGATGGAGCCTTTTTGAACATGAAGGTTGAGATTTGAAACTGCTTGAAGATCTTCAAACTTCTTATCTACTGTAGTTGCTTTAATCATTCCGCATCCTCCCTCTCTGCCACTTTGACCTTCTCAATCAACTGGATTAACTCATCCTTCGATCCGCCCAAAAATAAAATCTCGCTTACAATTTTCTCCATATCCTCTTTCAACATCTCCAATCGCTCCTTATTCGCATCAATCTGAAATGGCGCCACAAAACTTCCTTTACCTGGAATTGAGTATGTAAATCCCTCACGCTCAAGCTCACGATACGCCTTTTGAATCGTATTCGGGTTGATCGTCAACTCCTGTGCAAGTGACCGCACCGACGGCAACTTATCATCCTGCATCAACACTTCACGCATCATCATCATCTTCAATTGCTCAATCAACTGTTCATAAATAGGAACTCGGCTCCTCGTATCTAACGTAAACATCCGCACCCTCCTCGCAAAAAAGTGTGTTACCTGTACTACCTATAGTAATACGGTTGACACGGTTGGTCAATAGGGAAATTTTGGAGGTGTTTTAAAAGGGGGGCGTTTATCGAAGCATGGGTGGCGGATATCCATGGATGTGGTGTGATTATCGAAGCCTGCGCGGCGGTTATCCGCGTATGTAGCATCGTTATCGAAGTCTGCGTCGTGTATATCCGCGGATGTGGCACCGTTATCGAAGTCTGCACAACACATATCCGCGCCTCGTGCCAAACGTCCCAACTCACATTAAATGGACGTTCCGAATTCGTTTGAAGTTACTATTTTTTGGATGAGGGAGTTTGTTATCGGAGATTTATCCGCGGATACGGGTGTTTTATCGAAGTTTGTGCGGTGGAAATCCGCGAATGCGGTGTGTTCTCGAAGTCTGAGTGGCAGATATCCGCGGATGAGGCATCGTTATCGAAGTCTGCGTCGTGTATATCCGCGGATGAGGCACCGTTATCGAAGTCTGCACAACACATATCCGCACTTCATGTCAAAAGTTCTAACTAAATTTAGTGGACGTATTCAACTCGTGGTCATGAAATTAAAAAAGCCATGCAGCATCACATGACTTTTTTGGATTTCATTCATCTTTAAAATGGACTGATATATCTTCTTGATCTACACTTTCAGCACGTTTTTAGATTCATGGACAGCAATAAGCGCCGCATGGTATCTGGCGATCGTACGCCTAAAAACCTTCGTGCTTGTTGATTGGAAATGGTCGGTGAAATGAAGCGGAAATAAACTTCAAGCGCGCGTTTATAAGCTTGATCATCTTTGGATTGACACCACACACATCGCCACTTTTGTGCTATCCACTTCATCGATAACCGCTCGCAATGTTTGCACCAAACCCCACATATTAAATCCTTTGTCTCTAAACCAAACTTCCTCATCACATCATACAGTAGCTCTGGCACGCGTTCAGCAAGTAGTTGGTGACCAATCTCAAGCAACTGTTTTGTGGAATAGATCGCCTGCTTATGCTGCTTATGCACCATTTTTCGTACGCGCACGGCTAAGCGCTCCATGCGACATATTTCGGGTGGTAGGCTGCGATCAGCCCCGGTTGATTCTAAAAATACGTGTGAGTGGGTGAACACCACCAATTGAAAAATCGGCAACTTGATCCCAAGCCTTGATAAAACGGTTGCTAAACCTTCCGCTTGACGCTCCACCTGTAAAACAGGATGCGCAAAACATTGAATCTCACCGTCTTTTTCACGATACATTTGCTCATTTTCGATATCCAATTTCAAATGACCTTTCGTATTTTTCGTTTCAATAATTAGTGCAAAGCTCGGCGTGATAAACAGATGATCGATCTGAACTGTTTCACCGGCAAATGGAAATACCACATTTCGAAAGGCTAAAAAACGTTCACTGGAAAATGGTTGCATCGCCTGGTCAACGCGCTCTTCACCGAACGCACCAGCTTGCAGTAAGGAAATTTCATCGTGGATCATCGAGGATTTGGGGTGAGAGAGGGATACGTGGGAGCGCAGCAACTCATAACAGGCTAAACGTACTGAAGGTTCTCGCTCTAACAAAATCAAACGCAACAACTCCTTTTAGTAGATTACTTTCTTACATTCGCAGTAGTTTCCTCTAAATCCTTCCTTAAGAATTAAAATTTTTATAAAGGTTACTCAAACGATACCTGCCCTAGCTCGATTTCAATTAATTAGCCTGATATCAATTGAAGGGGGATGTTCTTTTTTCCCATTCTTCCTTACGATTATCTTCAATACCCGATAGTTAAAAGATGAATAAATTTCATTATAAAAAGTAAAATAGACTATACAAAAAGTAAAATGAACTTTACAAAATAAATCTTTTGATTTACTCTATAGTTAACATATATTGGAGGGTGAAGCGCGTGGCAATTAGAAATCGAGTGAAGGAGCTACGGGCGCGGCACGGGCTGACGCAAGGTGACTTGGCTGAAAAGGTCGGTGTGACTCGGCAGACCATTGTGTCGCTTGAAAAAGGGAGCTACACCCCATCGCTCCTACTAGCAATGAACTTGTCGGATGTACTGGGAGAACAAATTGAAGACATCTTCTATCGGGAAGGGGAAGAACAATGAAACGAATTGTTACCGAAACCGTGTTAAGTGTTATCGTGTACACGCTGATTGCGGTTGTAGTGAGCTCTGTATATTTATCATTTGTGGATGTAGTAGAAACAGGTGGATTTGAAATTACTTTTAATCTTATTCCGTGGGTTATTCTCATACTTTTTGGCACGTTGCATATGATCTACTCGTTTAAAACAAGAAACAGAAACAAGGGCTTTCTTACATGGGCGTTCATGAGCATGACCGAATATGCGGAAGGAGACGAACGTGAAGCGGTCATCACCAACAAAGCTACACGTGCTGCTTATACTACTTATGGCATCACCATACCAATCTTTATGTGTTTTATGGTGTTTCACCCGCTCTTAAGTAGCACGTTTCCAACGTATCCTATCTACCTTCTCACTGCTATCATTAACATCTCAACCATTGTCTACGGGGTAACGTGGGTGCGGGAGTATCGGAAATGATGCGATTTAGTAAGTAACCAAATCAGATGATAACCAATAATGATGGCTGAGGATTTTATGAAATATATAGAGGACGAAATCATCAATAAAGGTAGGGTTCATACTATTCTTTGGCTCACAGAAGAAGGTGGTATTATCTTACCAGGAAAATTGAAAGAGACTACTATTGAAGATGAACTATCTATCAGATTGCATTTTGACAAGACATCTTACAAGATCAACCTGTTAGAAATAAATACCTCGGAGGATCAAGATATTGACGCCCTTGTTCTTGACCACGAAAATTATAAATTCATGTTTACCACAACGGATGATATCCAAAGGAGCTAAATGATCGTATTCCCAGAAACAATCGTTCATTGATCATCGGCTGCCCTTGTTGCGCTTGATTTCGTACATAGCAAACCCACACTACGCATGAGTAGTGTGGGTTTTTCTCTTCGATTCACACAAGGTAACTCAAAGTAACATAAGATTCACACAGAGTAATACGTAAGTTAGTTTTGTATTATGTTTTTTGGGTAAATACACAGGCAAATAATCAGATGATACATATGATAGTTATTGAGCTGAACTTATGAGTGTTTATATTGGGCACGCTGAGTTGAATCACCACTTGTAAGCAAGCTTTTTAATTTGGTAATTAGAACTTTGAGAGAAATTTAATTGAGATTGGAGGGATTTACAATGGCAACGGAAATTCGAAGCGCAACAATAAATTTTGGGCAAACTCATGATTTTGTTTTTACTGGGAATGTAATTCAATCTGAAGTATTTATTAAAGGATTTAATATTAGTTATCCAGGAAGTGATCATCATATAAAACTAATGCAAATAGCAACTTCAAGAACAGTTGCTGGTGATACAGTTACAGCTTCTATAGTAGCGAATATGCATGATGGAAGTGGTAATAATCAAGATAATAGCCTTACTAGTGTTACTGTTGTTTGTATTGCAGAAGTGGAGTAATGAATTCCATATGTATGGTAGAATATAGATACGTTATACAGCTATTCTATTTTTTTCTAAGATTTCTTTCCACCCGCATAACAATCACCTGAACTCGACGTGCAATACAGTCTCATCATAAAAACCGACCTACAAAAAATGTGTAGGTCGGTTTTTCTTTCTAGTCTCCGTAATAGAATGAAGTCACTACAGAAATGAGAAAAAAGTAATATGTGTCTACCAAACGACCTTTTTATGAACTATTTTTTTGTAAAGGATCAGAATGGGCAATTAAAAGAATAAAAAATATTTGTGAACATAACCGCAGCAAAGACCGCCAAGTAAGCTATTATACCAAAGGGGAAAAGCAAAAGATGCCACCCTTGTTCCGAGAGAGAACTGATAGCATCATTTAGTATAACTAGATTTTTTTTTATTTTTATAATGTTCTGTTATTATATCCATTAAACAGAGAAAAATTGTAAAGCTAATAGCAAATTTAATATTGGTGTTTTCATCTATAGATAATAAAGTTCCAACAGTGAATAAGAACAAAATCCTTATAACATTTACTATCAGAAAATATGATAGTTTTTTCTTTCCGAAATAAAATAAAAAGATCTTCACAATAGTACCTTCAATAATGAAACCAAAAATGATGTACCATAATACTAAATAAATAATTTGTTTTTGGTTTAATGGTAAATTCAGAAACCCATTTATTATATTTAGAGACCCAGTAAAAGATAAAATGAAAAAAAGAGCTACTCCAGTAATCAATAGACCAAATACTGTTGAAACAAATAGAGATATTAATAATGGGTGTTCTTTTTCTTCCCTACTCTCACTTCTATAACGAAAAAATCCAGTAATCAATACACCAAATACTGAAGAAACAAATAGAGATATTAATAATGGGTATTCTTTTTCTTCCCTACTCTCACTTCTATAAGTAAAAAAGAGAAATATTACAAAAGTAATGATGAATATAGTTAATCCTATATATGGTAATTCCAAAATACTCCTCCTTATATTATAAAGGGATTTTGATCAACTCCCTTTAATAAAAATAAATAAAGAACATTAAAAATTGCGCTATTAATACAGCATCTGCTGGTGGAATACCAACAGCTACTAATGTTAATTCAATACTATTTTGAGTCCGTTTCTGAACAGCAATAAATAATATAGCATAAAAAACACCTCGAAAAAAGTAGTATAAATTGGATTTTTTAACATTAACGTCATCACGTCCAGTGTGTGGCGTTTTTATTGTTTTGATAAACACCAAAAAATATTTAAAATGACTCACAGATCAAATTGATCAGTGTTACCGAGAAATAGAAGAATTGTTTGAAAAAATCAAGTTATTAAAAAAAGCCGAAGAAACAGAAAAGAGGTTTCAACTAAATCGAGGTAAACCACAAACAGTGGAACAAGCTAGAGAATTGAAAGAGGAAACGGAAGAAATTTACCAAGAAAGAAAAGAAGAACTTGAAGAAAGCCGTGCTTTAGAAGCAAGGAGAGTGCGCGGAGAGAGTACGCAGCATTATAACAATCTTGATTCTTATTTATTTGTTAAAAGAGAATAAGTCGCTGATAGAAATTAATTTCCGTTAAGTGCAGAATACGATCATTTTATAGACTTTTTTAAACAATCATGAAAACCTATCGAAAATCCATTTATTAAGTATATAAAAACGTCTACAATTCAAAGTATTTTAACAAACCATTTTATAGACTATGAGAGAATCGAAATGCCTAAAATCGGTTACGCAAGAGTTTCCATGCCAAGATCAATCTTTGGAATTGCAAATGGATGCTTTAGAAAAAGAAGATTATGAAGTCTTGCAATTAAGAATTTATCCGTTTACAATTAAAATGTAAACGATTACATAACAGAAAATTCATTTTAATCTAGTTGTGTAGGAGGGATGAATGCTAGGAGCGAACCCGTATGGTAAAGATGATTGATGTTGCAAAGTTAGCTAATGTATCTACCGCAACGGTTTCAAGAGTGTTGCGTAATCCGGAAAGTGTAAAAGAAACAACAAGAGAAAAGGTATTAAGAAGTATCGCTGAATTAAATTACCAGCCAAATGTTTTAGCCCGACATTTCAGAAGAAGCAAGACCAATACGATTCTTGTTATTGTTCCGAATATCGAAAATACGATCTTCTCGCAGATGGTTCAAGGGATTGAAGCGGCTGCCGCGCAAAATAATTTTCGCGTGTTACTGGGGAACACCAACAGAAACGTTGACAAAGAGTATGATTTTTTAAATCTTTTGCGGCAGCGACAAGTGGATGGAATGATCTTGCTGTCGGGTAAAATTGACAATCAAACATTAAATGAGCTGGTTGAGCAGTACCCCGTTGTTCTCGTTTCTGAGTACTTGGAGGGAGTAGATATCACCACGGTTTGCATTGACAATGTTACGTGTGGAAGAATCGCAGCCGAGCATTTAATAAAGCTAGGGCATAAGAGGATTGCCCATATTTCTGGGTCGAAGGGTACGTTGCTGAGCCGTGACAGGTTAATTGGCTATTTACAGGCGATCACTCATTCTGGATTGAAATTAGATGATCGATTGATTCGTGAAGGGGATTTTTCTTTTGAGTCGGGGTATAAGCAGATGCAGGAGCTCCTTCGTCTAGAAAATCGTCCAACAGCTGTGTTTGCTTCGAGTGATGAAATGGCGATGGGTGTAATAAAAGCGACAAAAGATCAAGGATTAAAGGTGCCCGGGGAGCTAGCGGTAGTAGGGTTTGATAATATTCGATTTTCGTCTATTTTTGACCCGGGAATCACAACGGTTGCCCAGCCGGCCATAGAAATGGGGAACACCTCAATGGAGTTGTTGCTCCAACATTTAAATGATCCATCATTTCAGCATAAAAAAATCATGCTAAAAAGCGAATTAGTTATTCGGGAGTCTTGTGGCTGGAATGTGAAGGGGAAAGTGGAATAGAGTTTTTTGCTTAAAATATAAACGGTTACAATCAAACGAAAACAGTTTAACTTCATTAAGCCGCTGGAAGAACGGAATAAATGAGACAATTTTAATATAATCAAATGTAAACGATTACATTTATAGGGGGAGAAATTTATGAGTAAAAAAGGGATCGCTGTCCAAATGTATTCACTGCGAAATGAGTGTGAACAAGATTTCATCGGAACCTTAAAAAAGGTCGCTGGATTGGGGTTCGATGGCGTTGAGCTTGCAGGTTATGGAGGATTGTCAGCGGGTGAACTCCGAGATGTCCTAGAGAATCTTGGATTAAAAGCTGCTTCAAGCCATGTGCCGTTAGAGTCACTCGAAAATGATGTAGAAGAAGTCATCCGGTACCAAAAAGAGCTGGGGAACTCGCACATTGTATGCCCGATTCTACCTCGGGATAGGAATTCAAGGAAGGATTACGAAAACTTGATTGAAACGCTTAATACGGTGGGAGAAATGTGCCACAAAGATGGAATCACGTTATCTTACCATAACCATGACTTTGAGCTGCTTCCTTTTGAGGATGGAGTAAAGCCGCTTGAAATGATACTCGAAGAAACAAACCCAAAGTGGGTGAAAGCAGAATTTGATGTGTATTGGTTAAAGAAAGCAGGAGAAGATCCTGTGGAATGGCTTACAAGGTATCAAGATAGAACACCGCTTATACATTTAAAAGATATGACGACGGATGGAGAACAGTTCTTTGCAGAATTGGGGACTGGCGGAGTAAACATGGGAGCTATTTTGCAACATATTTCCACCGTTCCTGTAGAGTGGTGGATCATTGAACAGGATCAAAGCAGAACAACACCGTTTGAGAGCATTGAAAAAAGCATCAATTATTTGAAAAATAGATCTTGACGAACAAACAAAGATGAAAACATAGGGGGAGTGGAATGAAACACATCTATTTATTTGTCACCATTTTTTCTCTTTTAGTTCTTACGGCTTGTGCACCAGGTGGAGGATCAAGCGCTGGGGGATCCGCTAACGATACGAATTCAGGAAAAGAGGTATTGGACTTCTGGTACATTGATGCAGGTGAAAAAGAAATGGTATACCAAGAAGCTGTCCAACGATTCGAGGAAAAGCATCCTGATGTCGAAGTGAAAATGCTTCGCGGATCAAATGATGCCTACAAACAGAAGCTTGCTGTAGCCATGTCTGGAGGAAACCCGCCGGATGTGTTTCATAGCTGGGGTGGCGGTTGGCTGAATCAGTTTGTAGAGCAGGATCAAGTTTTGGATATTACGGAAGTCATTGAAACAGAACGCTTTAACGAGCTTGCTTTAAGCAATGCCACATTTAATGACAAGGTCTACGGAGTGCCTCTAAGTTTATCTTTGGACTTAGTATTCTATAACACAGAAATTTTTGATGAGTATGGATTAACTCCCCCGGATACGTATGACGAGTGGGTCGAGATTATTGCTACGCTAAACGACAATGATGTGATCCCAATTGCTTTGGCAAATCAGACGAAATGGCCTGGCGCTTATTATTTAATGAATTTTGCTAGCCGTATTGGAGGACCTCAGTTATTTGAAGAGGCGTTTCATCGAGAGGGCAAAGGGTTCGATGATGCTGCTTATGTGAAAGCAGGTAAATATATTCAGGAAATGGTGAATATGGACGCCTTCAACCCAGGATTTAATGGGGTTCCTTATGATGAAGGGCAGGGCCGTCAGCTTCTTTATTCCGGTCAGGCTGCCATGATGGATATTACCACTGCCTTTGTGAATAACGTCCGTGCAGAAGCACCGGAATTTGAAGAAAAACTGGATTTCTTTGTTTTCCCAACGGTGGAAGGCGGTGAGGGTAGCCAGAAAGATATAGGAGCCGCTACTGGTCCTGTATGGTCAGTATCTGCACAAAGCGAAAATCCTGATCTTGCTACTGAACTGCTTCAAGAACTTTCGAGCCAAGAAACAGCAGAGGCCTATTCAAATCGTACCGGTTCTATGACAGCAATTAAAGGTGTGGAGCCTGAAGATGAATTGATTAATCGCATGTATCAAATTGTGCAGGAAGCTAATCATTTGCAAATGCCTTATGATCAAACACTTCCTCCAGAATTAGCAGAATTCCATAAGGATACAACGCAAGCGCTCTTCGGTTTGTCGATGACACCTGAAGAAGCTGCAGAGCAGATGGAAACCAAAGCAGCAGAGGAATTAAATTTAGAATAGAGAGTGGGGAGCGATCCCCTTCTCTTCGTTAAAAAGGGGGGTATGTATGCAGCAAGCAAGTACGTCAATAGAGAAAGTCCTTGAAGAGGCGAAAGTGAATGAAAAAACGAAAAAAACGAAAAATGCTCTGACCATTGCACTTTTTGTCTCGCCTGCTTTGATCATTTACGCTCTTTATGTGGTTTACCCTATATTAGCAACCTTAAATTATAGCTTTTATGATTGGAACGGCAGTAGTGTAGGGACATATATCGGCCTTCAGAATTATATACAGCTATTTAATGACAGCATTTTCTGGACAGCGCTAGTAAACAACACCTGGATTACGTTGACCTCGGTTTTTGTACAAATTCCGATTGGGCTAATTATGGCGTTAATGCTTTTTGCACCGATCAAAGGAATACGATTAATGAGTAGTGTGTACTTTTTTCCTTTCTTGATGTCCACTGTGGCGATCGGACTATTATGGATTTATATGTATGATCCGCTCAATGGATCGATCAATCAACTAATTAACTTTTTTGGGTTTGAGAATGTCGCTTGGCTAAGTGGGGAAAATTCTGCTTTAATTGCCGTTTTGTTCGTTATTGTGTGGCAGTTTGCCCCTTTCTATATGATTCTATTTCGTGCAGCGATCGTGGGGATTCCGGAAGAATTATATGAAGCTGCAGACATCGATGGAGCGAGCCTGTGGCATAAATTTTCTCGTATTACCTTTCCGCTCCTTATGCCTACTATTGTAAGTTCATCCATTTTGGCGATTGTCGGCTCTTTAAAAGCGTTTGATCTCTTTTATGTCATGACAGGCGGCGGTCCCAATCATGCGACAGAACTCATGGGTACATATATGTTTAAACAAGCATTTGTAAACTTCAACATGGGATATGCAAGTGCCATCGCGTTTGTCATGTTTTTTATCGCGCTTGTCGTGACGATTATGATTCAATTGCTTGATTATTACAGACAAAAGAAAGGGGTGTTTTCAGAATGAAGTCATTGTCCAAGATTCCTTTGTATCTCATTGCACTCATTCTGTTGATCGTCTCCGGTTACCCCTTTGTGTATATGATTTCAACAGCTTTGAAAACCCAAAGCGAGTTCTTTGAAAAGCCGTTTGCATTGTTTACTTCGTTTAATTTAGAAAACTTTGCAAGTGTATTCGAGCTTGGTTTAACGAGATATTTTATCAATAGTGTCATCGTTACGGTAGTCGCTGTAGGTGTGGTTGTGGTGATCGGGGCACTAGCTAGCTATCCACTTAGCAGGATGAATTTTCGTTTTAATCGATTATTATTTTTGCTGTTTATTTCCGGAATGATGTTACCGATTCATGCCACACTTATTCCGATTTTTAAGTTATCTGAAAGTATGGGGATTTATGACACATTGTTTGCATTAATTGGTCCATATATTGCGTTTAGCCTTCCGATTACCATCTTTATTCTCACGCAATTCATGAGAGAAATCCCAAAATCTCTAGAAGAGGCAGCGAAAATCGACGGCTGTACCCATTTTGGCATTTTCAGACATGTGATTATGCCGATGCTAAGCCCGGCTCTAATGGCTGTGATTATTTATAATGCTATTCATTTGTGGAACGAGTTTGCGTTTGCGCTTGTATTGATTTCAAGTCCGGAAAGTATGACACTTCCGCTAGGTTTGCAGGCATTTAGAGGAGAATTTTCCGTAAACGTACCGGGATTAATGGCTGCTTTGGCTCTTGCAAGTCTGCCGATTCTAGTTGTTTATTTGTTCTCTCAAGAAAAGGTTGTAAAAGGGCTTACTGGAGGAGCAGTAAAGGGTTGATGTGTTGAACTATTTTTGAAATGAAAGGAAGTTGTTGAATGAGAAAAGTAAATGTAGGCATTATCGGGTGCGGAAATATAAGCGCCATTTACCTTGAAAATTGCAGGAAATTTGAACAAGTATGTGTGGTTGCTTGTGCAGACCTTGATTTTGAAAGAGCTGTTGCAAGAGCCAAGGAGTTCAATATTCCACACGCCCTGACAGTGGAAGAATTAATCGCTCACCCGAATATTGAAATCGTTATAAGCTTAACCCCTCCAAATGCACATGAGGAGATCGGTCTTCAAGTTCTTGAAGCCGGTAAACATCTTTATACAGAAAAGCCGCTGGCAACTTCTTTTGAAGGAGGGAAGCGGGTCCTCGAAAAGGCGCGAGAAAAAGGGTTGCTTGTGAATGCTGCACCTGACACGATATTGGGAGCAGGGCTTCAAACAAGCCGTCATGCGATTCAGCAGGGTCTTATCGGAACACCGACAGCGGCAACGGCTTTTTTAATGAAATCCGGAATTGAAAACTGGCATCCTAATCCGGAATTTTTCTATCAAAAAGGCGGAGGACCGATGTACGATATGGGGCCTTATTATTTATCGGCTTTGATTCAGCTGTTAGGACCTATTCATCGTGTGGCCGCATCAGCCCAAATGACAAATATTGATCGATTTATTCAAATTGGCAAAAGGCGCGGGGAGAAAATCAACGTTCAGACACCTACACATTTATCTGGAACGCTTGATTTTAAAAATGGGGCAGTCGCTACAATGATTACGAGCTTTGATGTATCGGCTACGCGATTGCCGCATATAGAAATATACGGTACAGAAGGCACGCTGTCTGTGCCGGATCCAAACACGTTTGGAGGTCCTGTATTAGTAAAGAAAAATGGAGAGGATGAGTGGACTGAACTCCCTTTAATCTCTGACAAGACAACAAATTTGAGGGGGCTTGGTGTCGTTGATATGGCCTCCTACTTATCAATGGGCACACCGCAGCAAATGAGCGGACAATTACCGCTCCATGTGCTGGAGGCAATGCATGCCTTTCACGAATCATCCTTAACGGAAAGTTATTATAAGATGACCACAGAAACTATTCCACCCACACTTATGCAGGACACGGGAGAAAGAGTGTAAAGCCATGTGCAGTAAAAAAGTACGTCGTAACATTCATAAATTTTTATAAAGCTTGATTAAACGATAAACATGGGATGGTGAATGAAAATGGGGAAAATTAAAGTAGGAGTAATCGGGTGTGGCAGTATTGCAAGAAGACGTCACTTGCTAGAGTATGAGGCAAGTGACGATGCTCAAATTGTCGCCGTTGTTGATATCATTGAAAACAGGGCACAAGAAATGGCGGACAAATACAACGCCAAAGCTTACACAGATTATAAAGATATGCTGAAGAACGGTGGGATCGATGCTGTGAGTGTTTGTCTCCCTAATAACCTTCACGCTCCTGTAAGCATTGATGCTCTAAATGCCGGCATGCACGTTCTTTGTGAGAAACCAATGGCGACTTCATCGGAAGAAGCCCAAAACATGGTTCATGCGGCAGAAGAAAATAATAAAGTATTAATGATTGCTCATAACCAGCGTTTTGTTTCCTCTCACCAAAAAGCCAAGAAGTTGCTTGATAGCGGTGAGCTAGGCAAGGTGTATAGCTTTAAAACAACATTTGGCCACCCCGGCCCGGAAAGTTGGAGCATTGATGGGCGGTCAAGCTGGTTTTTTGATAAGGAACAAGCCTTCATCGGCGCGCTTGGTGATCTAGGGGTACATAAATCGGACCTGATTCGCTATTTACTGGGAGAAGTGGATGAAGTAGGCGCATTTGTCGAAACAAGCGCAAAAGAAAATACAGAAATTGATGATAATGCCGTGTGCATTTTAAAGATGAAATCAGGCGTCATTGGGACACTGGCTGCAAGCTGGTCATACGTATCCGGCGGAGATAACTCAACGTTGATTTATACAGAAAAAGCGGTGTTAAAACTGGAAGCTGATCCAGATTATCCGCTCGTTGTCCACTATAACAATGGCGACATCGTTAAATATGAATTGGCTAAAATCCAGTCGAATGCAGAAGGTGGACAAACAACTACTCACGTAATTGAGCACTTTATTCATTCAATTGTCCATGACACAGCTCCTTTAATTACAGGAGACGAGGGAATGAAGTCATTGAATGTCATTCTGGCTGCTCTTCAATCCAATGAAACGAAACAATTTATTCAATTGAAGAACTGACAACAGAATAACAGGTAAAAAGAATTGACCAAAATGAGATGTTCTTCTCGTTTTGGTCAATTTTTTGATGTAAGTAGATACGGGATCAAGGATTTAGAGATTTATTTTGAAATTACTTTATCTTCGCCTAAACTTTAGCAAATATACTTCAGACAGTTGAAGTCCTTTCTCTGTAATTAAATATCTCGAACCTCATAGAATAATTGCGATATGACAAGGGTGACGGTACAAAAGTCGCCTGTTTTCGTTTATTTATCTTTTTAATCGTTTAAAAAATATAAATATTTTAAAAAAACAATTAACTTTTTGTGGGAATGTGCTATTATAAGAGAGTAAATATCTATATCTGTTTCCTGCGTTAGGTACATCTTTTTTGTACAAAGATAGGGGGGGATGTTTTTTGTGTGAAACGTTTGGAAACACAATAAAGGACCTCTTAGAAAAACGTGAGATCAAACAAAAGGACTTTGCTGAAGAATGTGGAATGACAACAAGTTTATTAAATAAAGTATTGAATAGTGGTAGAGAAAGCGAATTTGAAAAAATTTTAACATTGGTACGACGAATCATTGCTCATCATGGACAGTTACAAGAAGAAAAAATGATGTCGTTATATATCAGTGGAATTCGGAATTCTTCGAATATAAAATCGGCGATGGAGTATTGTGATACACACGATATGAAAGAAACGTTACAAATACTGTGTGATCGAGCGGATTCGATGGCCGATCATAAAAATCAATTGAAAGAGTATTCGACTATGTACCAATTGAATATGGAAAGAAAAAATCAGCAATTTGAGGAAAATGTAACGAAAGAATTGTTTAATAAAATCATTTCTCAGAAGAACAAAGTAGAAGAAATGAAAATATTTCAATCTATTTTAGAAATCGTGATGTTTCAACAAGAAAAAAAAATTAATAAAATCATAGACTATACACCTAAGTTAGAAATTCAACTCGAGAATAGTAAAAGCAAATTAATAAAATCGTTTAATATGCGTTTAAATAATGTACTACAAACCGTATATTTACGAAACATATGTGATTTTGAAAAATCAAGAGATTTATCATTTGAATCACTTAGGATTTCAATCGGTAATCGATTTGAGGCTGCCTCCTATGTGAACCTTGGGGACTCTTGTATACACGATGAAGACCCGACTCTAGCTATAGAATACTTAGAAAAAAGTATACAAATCTATAAAGAAATAGGATTAGATGATGCTGCGGATTGGATGGTAGAAAAGATTGAGTTTATTAGTATTTTGAGAGGGAAAAAAATCGATAGTATCAAACATGAAACTAATAAGGCTTTGAAATACATATTGGATGGACGAAAAGAAGACGGGTTGAAACTACTTGATACATTAAAAGCAACACCTAAAACGCAATTTATTAGAGGTATGGGTACAGACGATCCAGAAAATTTTTGGGATTCGTTAGATGGATATATGGAACGTGGAGATCGATTGTATGGGTTGTTTAGCGTTTTAGAATTGAAACGTTTAGGGGAAAGAGAAAAGGTTGTGGACATGGTATATAATGCGTCTTTAAGGAGGTGAAAGGTTATGAAAACATTATTCGCTTTATGTGTTACTTTTTCAATGTTTGGTGTAGATTATGTTGATGCACAAGAACCAACATATGAAGACCATAACCTAGAAATTGTTGATACAAACGAAACGAGTGAGGAGCCTGGTGTGGGTACAATGGATCAACTACCTGTTCTATAGCTATATTATTTTTATATAACAAAGAAAGACGTAACCCATCATGGGGTTGCGTCTTTCGTCATTTAAAAACATATTTCCAAAATAGACAAGGTGCGGAAAATTGGAAATGCAATGACATTAAATAAGGAGACAGAAATAGATAAAAAACGTGTTAGCATTTTTGGGACTAGTCGTTACAGATAGATATTTGAAGGATGAAATTGAAAAAGAGTTCAATACATAAGGCGAATGTCCTTCCTGAGCATTTGTGTCGAGTGGGACAGGGAAGAAGGGAAATCGAAGTTAGAAGAATTATTGGAGGTTAGGAGTAAATGAGAATTGTTGAAGAAGTTGAAAAAAATGTTGTGGAATTGAAAACGGTTGAACAAATCGAAACGTTAGCAATGAGAACAATGGAAGATTTATCGAATTTGACTAGCTTTGAGAAAGATGAATTGTTAGAAGAATTGATTTACAGGACTCACAAACGTGGACGACTAAATGTTTGTGTATTGGAACGAGCGATTGATAAAGCGGTTGGTACTTCTTCTAGAGGAGGTTGGAAAAGTGGATAAGGTATGAATAGAGAAGTGGGTTTCTACAGAAAAAGGTTTCTCAACGATAGGTCAAAGATTGATATAGCTACAGTATGGATAGAACCAGACTAGAGTTATCAATAAGAGGCGCTAGAAAAACGATTGGTTCGATGGAGAAGAGGTTGAATATTTTAGTAAGACAAGTGATTGTATATATTTTATGACAGTCGGTGAACATGAATATAAATAAGCGTTTGTATTGAATGGTGTCCAGAATGTGTGTACAGCATTATGTGAACCCATACTAAATGGAGGTTAGAAGAGTGAGTAAAGTAATGAGTAAAGTAAGGATGACGCAAGAACAACTCGATCATATTCAATCGATGAAAAGAGATTATCATTTATTAGATTTTATGAGAGAAGGAGCCTGGCGTTCACCAGAAAACCAGTTTCTTAACGACATGGTAAGTAGTGATATATCTACAGCTTTGATTGCACCAGAAAAGGTGGAGATCATCAATCCAGAAATACCAATGAGAGAGGCTTTTGATGCTTTCGTTGGTGGATCAGATGTTCAGTTTTTTAATTATTATAAAGAAGAGTGGGAAATTCTAACACAATCCAATTCGACAGTATTATTTCAAACCATGGGGCGCTGGAGAAAGGCGGTTAAATTATGACAAAAGTACAAATGACGAAAGAGATGTTTGATGCAGCTCAACAAGTGATATCAGAAGAACATGGTTTTGATCACAAAGAAAAAATCTCATGCATGCACGCACTATTACGTGATCTAACTCAAGTAGAATTTGCAATGGCATTGATCGCACCAGATAAAATAGAGATCATTCAACCAGAGTCATCGGCAAAAAAAGCAATGTGAGCTGCTTAATTGAACGATGAAGAGGAATCTAACTAGGGGTTAGATCAAAAGAAGAAGCACTAAACAGAAGAATTTAAGTGGTTGTTTGGATACACTAATAACAACATCACGAAAGAAGCGATAAAAGAGTGTGATGAATCACTCAAGTATAGAATGGAGTTTCTACGATGATCATCACAAAGTTAAGTTATCTAAAATACATATCACTAGAGAAGATAGGATGGATACGATTATCTGAAACGAAATATTAGAAAATGTTAAACGAATCATCAGATGGAGAAAGGCAGTTAAATCATGAGAAGTAAAATGCCTAGTTTTCAAAATGATACACCTGTCACCGCTACTAAATTCAATGCTGGTGAAGAGTATAAGTTTTTTCTCAGCACTTGCCTTTTTGCTTCCTTTTGAATGGTTCAGACGTTTCAATCCGATCGAGTCATCGTTTAAGTCCCATCACAAAACTTTGTACATATATGTTTTCCAATAATGGGTCTAGTCCATCTTTTGAAACGAAATGTGCAAATAGAGTTGCAAATAGTGATAAACTGTTTCATAGAAGACATCTTTCTTGTACAGGATGTGTGGGTTTTATCCCTTACTATCGTACTAGAGAAGGTGTATTTTTTTTGTGTTCAATTGGTGAAAACTAGCAATCGCTAGATGTGTTATATAAAATAGCGAATATGGTAAAATAGTAATATATATATATGAATTGAATGAGGGGTTAAAACGTGGATTATCAAACAGAGGCACAACTAGAGAAAAATATGATTAATCAACTGACGAGGCAAGGGTACGAATCGGTTCAATTACCAGATTATGATGCGTTGGTTAAAAACTTCCGAACCCAGGTCAATCGGTTTAATGAAAAGAAATTAGAAGGCAAACCACTTACTGATATTGAATTTAATCGGCTTTTAACGATCATCGATGGGAACAGTATTTTTGATTCGGCCAAGATTCTTCGAGATAAACAAATCATTGAACGAGAAGACGGATCGCAAGTTTATATTGAACTGTTCAACACGCGTGAATGGTGTAAAAATCTATTCCAAGTGACGGCACAAACCACTGTCACAGATAAATACACGAATCGATATGATGTGACGCTGTTAATTAACGGTCTACCTGTGGTTCAAATCGAGTTAAAACGACGTGGACTCGATTTCAAAGAAGCTTTTAACCAAATTCAACGCTATCGAAAGCATTCGTACAAAGGGCTCTATCGCTTCCTTCAGATTTTTGTCGTAAGTAATGGTGTCGATTCCAAATATTTCTCTAATTCCGATGGTGAGATTTTATTTGGCTATACATTTTACTGGTCAGATGCGGAAAATAACATCATTACGAAGTTAGAAGAATTTACTTCAACCTTCCTTGAAAAATGCCATATTGCAAAAATGATTGCCCGTTATATGGTGTTAAATGAAACGGAAAAAATGTTGATGGTGATGCGCCCGTACCAAGTGTATGCGGTAGAAGCACTGGTGGAAAGGGCGTTAGAAACAAAGAATAATGGTTACATTTGGCATACGACGGGCTCTGGAAAAACACTCACTTCATTTAAAACGAGTCAAATTCTAGCGAACGAGCCTCAAATTAAAAAAGTCTTTTTCTTAGTCGATCGAAAAGATTTAGACAGTCAGAGCATTGCTGAATTTAACAAGTTTGAAAAAGGGTCTGTTGATACAACTGATAAAACCGATGTACTTGTTAAACAAATTCAAAATGTCATGAGCCCTTTTATTGTAACGACCATTCAAAAAATGGCTAATGCGGTGAAAAATCCAAGGTACGCAAAAGCGATGGAGATCTATAAAAATGAACGAGTCGTTTTTATCATCGATGAGTGTCATCGTAGTCAATTTGGAGAGATGCACACAGCGATTTCAAGGCATTTCCAAAATGCACAGTATTTCGGTTTTACCGGTACACCACGTTTTGAAGAGAACAAAAGTCAAGATGGTCGAACAACCGCTGACTTATTCGAGAAATGTTTGCATTCGTATTTAGTAAAAGATGCGATTCGGGATGGGAATGTACTGGGCTTCTCCGTAGAATATATGCGGACCTTTAATGCCCAAGTAGATGAGGGCGATGAGACAAAAGTTAAGGCGATCAATACAGATGAAGTATGGCTGGACGAAGATCGAATGAAAATAGTTGTAAAAAACATTTTGGATAATCATGAGCGCAAAGCTCGCAGCAAAGGCTATACCGCTATTTTTACGGTTCAATCCATTCCGATGCTGGTTCAATATTACGAGATGTTTAAACAATCAGAGCACAAGTTTAAAGTTGCAGGAATTTATTCATTTGGTGCAAATGAAGAGAGCGAAGGGAAAGAGGAACATTCACGTGATAGCCTGGAACGCATGATGAAAGACTATAACGGTGATTTCGGTACGAACTTCTCAACGGACACGTTCTCTAACTATTTCTCCGACGTTTCCAAGCGTGTGAAAACGGCCCAGATCGATATTCTTCTTGTCGTAAATATGTTCTTAACCGGTTTTGATAGTAAAACACTGAACACGTTATACGTCGATAAAAACTTGAAACATCACGATTTGTTACAAGCCTTCAGTCGTACGAATCGTGTGGAAAAAGCGACGAAACCTTATGGGAATATCGTGTGCTATCGTAACTTAAAAGAAAATACAGATGATGCGATACGTATTTTCTCTCAAACACATTCAGTCGATGAAGTGCTAATGAAAAGCTATCAAGAATATTTGGTGATGTTCCATGATGCACTGGAGAACGTGTATGAACTGGCTGCAAAACCAGAGGATGTCGATCGCTTAGAGAGAGAAGAAGACAAAAAGTCTTTTGTTGATGCATTTAAAGGTCTGACGAAATTATTGGTACGCTTAAAAACCTTTACCGAATTTACGTTTGATCCAGACCAGCTGAAGATTGACAGTCAAACGTATGAGGACTACAAAAGCAAGTATTTAAACATCGCGGAACAAGTGAAAAAAGAAGTCGAAAAAGTCTCCATCCTACAAGACATTGATTTTGAATTAGAGCTAATGCATACCGATCGAATTAATGTGAGCTACATTATGAATTTGATTCGAAATATCAATTTGGAGGATGAGAAAGAACGCGAAAAATCCATTCGAAAAATTGAAAAAGAGTTAGATGGAGCGGATAATGAAGACTTACGTTTGAAAGTAGCGCTCATTAAAGAGTTTCTAAATAAAGTCGTTCCAACGTTAACAAAACAAGATTCGATCGATGATTCTTTCAATGAATTTGAGCAGGAGAAACGTAAAGAAGAGGTGGAGTCTTTTGCCAAAGAAAGTGGACTCCCGAACGAGGAGCTACAATCATTCATCGAAGAGTACGAGTATAGCGGCATCATTAAGAAAGATGATATTAGCGACACCCTCAAGTTGCCTTTTATGAAGAAAAGAAAGATGATTCACCGTACTGCCGATTTTATTGCTGAGCATACACAACGGTATAGTTAATAGAAGAAATGGGAGATGGGATAGACTATCTCCCATTTTAATTTGCTGTACAATCGGAACTATTTTGTAAAATAGCAAAAAAAATGATTGATATTTTTAATAATAACACCTAATGTGTAGTAGTGAATGATAAACGGAGGTGACAATCATTAATCTTCAAGAGATTGCCACAGTAGTACAAGGGACGAACTTTTCAAGGGTGGAAACGAATAAAGATCATGTCGATGCGAAAGAAGTCAAACTGTTGACCTTACGCGAGTTTAATCAAACGTTAGGGCTACCGTATCGATTAGGAGAAGATAAGAAAACTTCCATTTGGGTGCAAAAAGATAAACTTCATAAGCTCACATTCACGACAGAAGATCGCCTCGTCGTTCACCTACTATCCCAAAAAGCTGCTGTACTCCCTAAACAGTATGAAGGGCTACTCATCCCTTCAAATTTTGTCGTCCTTGACTTTCATCAACCGATTGATGCAAAGTTTATGGAGTGGTATTTTAATGAACATCCGTTTATTAGAAGGCAACTCCTGTTGAGTACACAAGGGGCAATCGTTTCATCGTTATCCATTAAGATGCTACGAGAGATAGAGGTATCACTACCACCTGTTGAAACGCAAGTGCTAATGGGGGCAATTACCCATACATTTAAGAAGAAAAAAACGTTCATACAAGAACGAATGAACTTAGAAGAGCAATTAATTCATCATAAGATAATGGAGAAAATGGAGGAATATTTGTGACAACATCAGAAAAACAACGTGAACATCAAGCAGAATTACATAAAAAACTATGGGCAATGGCTAATGATCTTCGTGGTCAAATGGAAGCAAGTGAATTTAAAAACTATATTCTAAGCCTCATCTTCTATCGATATTTGTCAGAGAAAGTAGAATCGCGAGTGGATAAATTATTAGAAGAGGATGACATCTCTTACGTGGAGTCATGGAAAGACGAGGAAATGCGGGAGGCTTTAGCTGATGAATTGATCCAACAAATCGGTTACGTTATTGAACCCGATTACTTATTCTCTAACATGATCAAAGAAATTGAAAAGGGAGAAAACGGTCACTTCGACGTAGAGTTGTTACAAACAGGAATCAATGCGGTGACAGAATCAACACTCGGAGCAGAAAGCCAAGACGACTTCCAACACTTGTTTGATGATATGGATCTTTCATCATCAAAACTCGGACGCGACGTTAAATCACGCTCACGTCTAATTGCGAAAATCATGGTCAGCATTTACGACATTCCATTCCTTCATGACGATGTCGATATTGATGTACTTGGAGACGCCTATGAATACCTTATTTCGCAGTTCGCCGCGAACGCTGGGAAGAAAGCAGGGGAGTTCTATACTCCACAACAAGTATCAAAAATTTTGGCTAAGATCGTGACGGTTGGTAAAGAAGATCTTAAAAGTGTATACGACCCGACATGTGGGTCCGGATCGCTTCTCCTCCGTGTGGCAAAAGAAGCAAATGTACGTAAATTTTATGGACAAGAACTAACGGCGACGACTTATAACTTGGGACGAATGAATATGTTGCTGCATGACGTATCCTATCAAAACTTTGACATTCAAAATGAAAATACACTGGAAGAACCAGCACATTCAGAAATGCGTTACGAAGCCGTTGTAGCCAATCCTCCATATAGTGCGAAATGGAGCGCTGACCCGAAGTTTTTAGATGACGAACGCTTCAGTGCATACGGAAAACTTGCACCAAAATCAAAAGCCGACTATGCGTTCATTCAACACATGATTCATCAGCTAGACGACAACGGGACGATGGCAGTCGTTCTACCACACGGCGTTTTATTCCGTGGCGCAGCTGAAGGGGTTATTCGTAAATACTTGATTGAAGAAAAGAACTACTTAGATGCGGTGATTGGACTGCCAGCGAATATTTTCTTTGGTACATCAATCCCAACGTGTATTTTAGTGTTTAAAAAGTGTCGTAAAGAAGATGAGAATGTATTATTTATTGATGCATCGAACGAATTTGAAAAAGGAAAAAACCAGAACCAACTGAAAGACGAAAATGTCCAGAAAATCATTAATACGTATATCAATCGAGAAACAATCGACAAGTACTCATACGCTGCAGACTTAGATGAAATTCGTGAAAATGACTATAACCTTAACATTCCTCGTTATGTGGATACGTTTGAGGAGGAAGAGCCGGTTGATTTGAAGGCTGTACAGAAGCGTTTGGGAGAGATTGATGATGAGATAGATGAAATTGAAACGGAGCTAGAGACTTATTTTCAGGAGTTGGGGGTATAAGTATGCTTTTAACAATTAAAGGTAGTATACCTCAGTTAAGGTTTAAAGATGATAATGGAAATGATTTTCCTGTGTGGGGTAAAAATAGATTAAAAGATATATCCCAACCTGTTAAACGTAAATCAAATTTAGTAGAAGCGATCCCCATACTAACAATATCTGCAGGTAGAGGTTTTTTAAATCAATCTGACCGTTTCTCTAAAGTAATTGCTGGTACTAGTTTAAAAAACTATACCTTGCTAAAAAAAGGAGAACTTTCATATAATAGGGGTAATTCGAAAACTTTTCCGTACGGATGTATCTATTCGCTAAAAAACTACGATGAAGCTTTAGTTCCGAATGTTTATCGTAGTTTTAAATTAAATACAGGGATGAATTCATTGTTCTATGAATATTTATTTTCAAAAAGGTATGCAGATCGTCAGTTAAGGCGTTTTATATCTTCAACTGCACGTATGGATGGGTTACTTAATATTAACCAAGATGATTTTTACTCATTATGGGTACCCACTCTTGCAGAAAAAGAACAACAAAAAATCGCCGACTTTTTCAGCTTGCTCGATCGTCGCATCGAGAAGCAGCAAGAAAAGGTCGAAGCGTTGCGTGAGTATAAGAAAGGCATGATGCAGAAACTATTCAGTCGTGAGTTGCGGTTTAGAGATGATGATGGTGGGGAGTTTGGGGAGTGGGGCACTTATAAGTTTAGTGATTTATTTACGAGTATTTCTACAAAGTCTTATCAGATACTTTCAACTGAATATCAAGATAAGGGGTTATTTGAAGTAGTGGATCAGGGACAGTCACTTGTAGTAGGTTATACTGATCGAAAAGATAAGCTTTATAATCAAGGACCAGCAATAATATACGGTGATCACACAACAATAGTGAAATTTAGAACATCCTCATTTGTTATTGGAGCAGATGGAACCAAGATACTAATTAATAAGAGAAGTAGTGACTCAATACAGTATTTGTATTATGCACTTTGTTATTTCAATGTTATTTCTGAAGGATATAAAAGACATTTTTCCATTCTGAAAAAAATTTCATTAACAGTTCCTATAGAAAAAGAACAACAAAAAATAGCTGATTTCTTATCAAAGATCGATAATAAAATTGAAAAAGAAGAAGGAAAACTCAAAGCACTTACAGAAGAGAAAAAAGGCTTCATGCAACAGATGTTTGTTTAATTCGATGTCAGTCCCACGGTAAAGTAACGCTTTACCGTGGGACTGACATTTTTACGAAGATAGTCCTATCCTTTTACAGTAAGATTTATCATCACCTCATTAAAGGTTTGATCCTTATAATGCTAAAATAAAATACATAACGATTATAGGTGGTTATTGTCAGTGACCGCTCTTTATTTGTCTTTCAAAGTACTGTAACTACATAATTTAATAGCTCAGGAGGAAAAGGATGCCTACTATTTTCAGAAAAACAATTAAACTATTCCTGATTGATGGGGAAACGACTGGAAGAATGAGTGCTGAATTGTCAAATTGGACGGGGAAAGCCTATAAAATCCCTCGCAATAAGGTTCGTGAAAGTAAAGATCGAACGGAATTAAACGGTACGGGCGTATATTTTTTATTTGGAAAAGATGAAGATCAAAATGACGCCGCCTACATAGGAGAAGCAGAGGATGTACTTAAGCGATTGAATCAGCATTTAAAAGAAAAAGACTTCTGGAATGAAGTGATTGTCTTAACGAGTAAAGACGACAATTTGAACAAGGCTCATATTAAATACTTGGAACATCATTTTTATCAACTAGCGAAAAAAGTAGGACGTTATCAAATAGAGAATAGTACGATTCCTGCCTTACCATCTATATCTGAACCAGATCAAGCGGAAATGGAAGAGTTCCTGTTAAATAGTAAGCAATTGATTGGAACACTAGGCCATAAGATTTTCGAAGAAGAAGTAGATAGAGATGATGGGAATATTAATAATGAAGCGTTATTTTACATTAAATCTGCTCGTGGGAGTGACGCTTCAATGGTGCGGTCATCAGAAGGTTTTGTCGTTTTAAAGGGCTCAAAATTTGCCAATCCTGTCGTAGATTCTTTCTCGCAGTCTTCAAAAAAACTAAGACAGTCATTAATTGATAAACAAGAATTAGTCTTTAAGGATAATGAATTAATTCTTGTGAAAGACCGTGTGTTCTCTAGTCCTTCTACAGCAGCGGACATGGTCACGGGGAGAAGCGCCAATGGATTGATAGAATGGAAATTAAAAAACGGTAAGACATTAAGAGAAGTAGAGAGTGTTTATAGGGATTGATTTTCTCGTACCCCATGCAAATAGAAATGTTTGATGCAAGAAGCATTGTAAAAAGATTGGAACAACAAGGGACGATTAACTTTTTTCTTCACATGATCAAGCATCCATTACATCAAAACGTAGGCAATCATTCCTCAAAAAGTTGAGAGAATACCATGTTTTTTAAGGTGCCAAATAGAATGATTCCATGATGGAATGTGCTCTTCTTTAAAAATGAAGCGCAAATAGAATTGGAAATGATGCTAAACTATAGAAGACACCTTTCCTGTACATGATATGGTATTTGTCCCTTACCATCGTACTAGAATAGGTGTCTTTTTGGATTGGTATTGTTAATAACAAAACAGTCGTGATTTAAACTGACGTAGAGCGTGCTGAATTAACTAAACAAATTAATAGATGTAATGATGATTGGTACGGTAATGATATCAATTAAAAAGGATCCGACTATGGGTACAATCAAGAAAGCTGTTTTTGAAGGTCCAAATCTTGATGTAACGGCTTCCATATTCGCAATGGCGTTTGGTGTAGCCCCTAAGCCGTGTCCTGTAAAGCCAGCGGACATTACTGCTGCATCGTAATCTTTCCCGAGTAATCTAAATACGACAAAGATAGTAAACAACGCAATAAATAGTACTTGTACCAAAACAACGATTAACAATGGAAGTGCAAGGTTTGCAACTTCCCATAACTTGATACTCATGAGCGCCATGGACAGGAAGATACTTAAAGTAACATCGCTGATTAAGCCAATAGATTTCATTTGTATCATTTCTTTATTGTATAGATCGATAATATTTCTGACGATTACTGCTACAAACATCGCACTTACATAGCTTGGTAGTCCAAATCCTGTTAGATTTGTAAAAAACTCTCCTAAATACGAACCTATAGCCATGCAAAATGAAATGATCAACACTTGAATCATAAACGTGTTTGAAGTGATAGCAGAAGAACCAGTGAGTTCGTCTACGATCGAAGAGTTATCTTCCTTGTCAGACTCTTTTGGTTTTAAATCGTATTTAGTTACTAAATACTTAACGATAGGCCCACCGATTACACCCCCAGCGATCAGTCCAACCGTTGCGGCTGCCAAACCGACAGAGAGCGCACCTTCAACCCCCATTCCCTCTAGGGTTGTACCAAATGCAGTAGCCGTTCCATGCCCACCTTCCATCGAAGCAGTACCTAACATTACTCCGATTAATGGATCCAAGTTTAATAATGATGCAAAAGATATACCAATAACACTTTGTACGATAGCCAAGACGATACTGGCAAGCCAATAAATGATAAGAAGCTTCCCTCCAAGTTTAAGAAGGGTGAAACTTGCGCCTAGTCCAACTGTCGTGAAAAATGCGATCATGAATAATTCTTGTAGTGATGTGTCCAACGTAATGGTTAAGAGATCAAAGCCTTTTAATGCCGTGACAGTGAAAGCAAATAACAGCCCTCCCACGACAGGAGCGGGAATACAATATTTGTTTAAAAGCGGTATCTTTTTATTGAGATAAGATCCGATTATAAATACAGCGACAGCCAAAAATAAAGTAGTTATCTGATTGATTTCTAATGTCATGTCTAACCTCCGTATGCTAATAGTTCTCTATAAATTTTTATGTATTAATATTTATAGAATATTTTATTTACCATAACAATTATAGTGAAGTTTTAGAAATAAATATAGAATTTTAGGGATTTTTATTTATAAATAGTATAATATGAAGATTTAGAAGATTAGGAAGTGGAAGTTAAAAGGGCTCGTATTATTACACTGTAGAAAAAATCAGCTTAAAAAATGACAAAAATGCCTTATATCTAGGGGTCAAAAGCTAATGAAGTGGTTTGAACATTAGAAAATAATTAGATTAAATCAACAACATCATTTTTTAATTTATTCTGAATTTATTTAAAAATATTAACAATAATTCCAATATACAAATAGCGAATTAGTGTAAATTTTTATATTATTTTAATATATTTAAATATTTAGATGATCATTTTCTCCAAACAAATCAATTTATTTCCACCAAAGATATCGAGACCACCAATTTATGAAGAAGAACATGTTTTATTATCACCCTCTGTTCACTACTTAATAAAAAAGACAAAGGTGTTATACATTTATTATATATTGGAATATAACCAAATATTTAATTTTGGATTGGAGAAGGGGAAGGTGTAACAATTGTTTGAAAAACACAAAAAACGTTGAGCCCTCGATGACGAGCTCAACGCTTTTTTTACAAAACATGAATCGAGAAATCTAAATCGGCTTGTAAATGCTCTGGCATCAGTTTTTCAGCTTTATCAGCATCCCGTTGCTTGATGGCATCGTAAATCTCTTGGTGCTCATCGATTAAAAAAGGACGCTTATGATAGA
>NZ_JBFMIA010000198.1:0-262 GCF_040801915.1 Jeotgalibacillus marinus
ATGCGCGTCGCCATGCCGCCGGCGAGCACGCACATCGCGACCTCGCCGCGCGCGAGCGCTCCCTCGCCCAGCGCGCGATTGCCGTCGGTGTCCCACGACTCGACGAGATCGCTCGGCGCCGGCGGCTCCACTGCGCCCTCCACGCGGTTCTTCTCGCGCAGATCGTCGGCGCGCCCTGCGGCGAGCTCCGCGCCCAGACGCACGAACAGCGCTTCCTCGGAGGCGTGCGCGCGCAGTGTTTCCAGGACCGATGCAGGAAGAG
>NZ_JBFMIA010000199.1:0-261 GCF_040801915.1 Jeotgalibacillus marinus
GTTTCTTGATAGCGTTTAAAGATCCGGTACATCGTTTTATCTTCCATCGCCCGGGGATTAAAGGTGGTTCGTTTGTGAGCGTTTGAGGCGGTGGTGATGACAAAGCCTTTTGATGCTTCTAGATAGGGGAGGAGTTTCATCGTCAAATAAACCGGGACAAAATGATTGACTTGAAGCTGCATCTCAAAACCATCTTCGGTGATGATTTTCTTAGCGGACGTTGCGGCGGCGTTATTAATTAAAATATCGACTTGAAAACTC
>NZ_JBFMIA010000200.1:0-261 GCF_040801915.1 Jeotgalibacillus marinus
GGTCACCGAGCTGCGGGCCGGCGTCATCATCGGATCGGGCAGCGCATGGTTCGAGATGATCCGTCACACCGCCGAGCTGCTGCCGATCATGGTCATCCCCAGCTGGGTCTCGACGCGCATCCAGCCCATCGCGATCCGCGACGTGCTGCGCGCGTTGGTCGATGTCCTCGCCATCGATGCGGCGCGCGGTGAGGTCCTGGAGCTGGGCGGACCCGAGGTGATGACGTTCCGCGAGATGATGCTGCGCTACGCACGCGCGGC
>NZ_JBFMIA010000201.1:0-261 GCF_040801915.1 Jeotgalibacillus marinus
GTAGAATAAAAAATTAGGTTTAGTTCCAATGGTAGAATGTTGTACACATTGCCTTGTATAATAACCAAATGATGTACCAAGTGCAACAGTTCATAGAGATTGAAATTCCAGCAAGGACATACAGCACTAGTATATGAAGGGAGTGTATCATGCCTCGTACTTAAATAAAAAATAGTAGTTCTTTACTGTCATTTTATCTGACTAATCAACTTGAAAATTCTTAGAATAATACGGCTTGTTTACCAGGAATGGCTACAGCAG
>NZ_JBFMIA010000202.1:0-261 GCF_040801915.1 Jeotgalibacillus marinus
TCCCCTTCTCCCTCCTTTTCTCCTTTCTCTTCCCCTCTCTCTCCTCTTTTTCCCTTTCCTTTTCCCTTTCCCTCCTCTTCTCCCTTTCTCTCTTCTCTTCCTTCTTTCTTTTCTTCCCTTTCCTCCCCCTCCTCCCCTTTTTCCTCCTCCTCCCTTTTCTTTCCTTTCTCCCTTCCCTCCTCCCCCTCCTCCTTCCCCTTTCTCTTCTCCTTCCCCTCCTCCCTCTTCCCCTCCTTCTCCTTTCTTCCCTTCCTCTTTCCC
>NZ_JBFMIA010000203.1:0-260 GCF_040801915.1 Jeotgalibacillus marinus
TGAGGTCGCATCCGTCCCGCCGCAGCATGGGGCGCGGGAATGGGAAGCGGCTTGGGTCGCCACCTCGGGCGATCCGCTCCAGCGCAGGGCCACCGGGCCAGTCCAGAGCAAGCAGTTTCGCCACCTTGTCGAACGCTTCGCCCGCCGCATCGTCCACGGTTCCGCCAAGCCGCACATGTCGCCCGACTCCGGCGACAGCGATGCATTGGGAATGGCCGCCCGACAGCAGGAACAGCAGGTAAGGGAAGGGGGCCCCGCCC
>NZ_JBFMIA010000204.1:0-260 GCF_040801915.1 Jeotgalibacillus marinus
CGATCAACGGCGTTTCCGGCGGCGGATTGATCCGCGTCATGGAGGCCGGGAACGAAGCCGCTTTCGAGACAGCGGGCGGCGATATTTACGTCGATGCAATCGTCGGATCCCTTCGCGCTATTACGGCAGGCGGCAATATTCGCGTAGGCCGCGCGGGAGCCGCCGTATCGGCGCGCACTTCCGGCGGGCGGATCAGCGTCATGTACGCTGGCGGTCCGGTTACGGCCGAAAACTCCAGCGGACTAATTGAAGTCGGCAAT
>NZ_JBFMIA010000027.1:0-25328 GCF_040801915.1 Jeotgalibacillus marinus
CCAAATTCTAGACTGTGTCTAAAATTTGGGGTGCAGTTCATACTTGGCGGTCTTTTATATACTTATGAATTAAAATTATGTGCAAAAAAAGAGCCTAGCAATCAAGCTAGACCCTTGTTTATTTTTTATCGGTGGTTGTTATACTTAAATTTTACGTGTATTTCATCATCTTCTACTTCTACCTCTAATTCAACATCAGCTAAGAAATCCTCATATTGCCAACCTTTTTCAATACCTGCAGAGAAGTGTGCCTTTGCTGGATTTCCTTTTGTTTCTATATGGTTTTTAACACCCACTTTATCAACTAGCCATCCTTGTCCAAAACCATGAGGCATGGTTAAAAATTCTTCAAAATTCCACGGTGCAATCGTACCCCAAGGTGAATATATTTTACTCTTACCTTTTTCCATGTGAAGTATGTATAAAGTGAATCCCATTTCTTGAAAATCATAATCATATTCATTGTCATTTGAATATGGACCTACTATCAGGTTGGTCGTCGCAGTAATCGTATAATTACCAACTCCATCTCGAGCGTACTCTCCTGCATCGTACTGAGATAAACCTATTGTTCCTACCTCAACACCATTGTGTTCAATAATTGCATGTTGGTCTATAGAGTTGTCTAGTTCAAATGTAGCTTCCCATTCATCTAATGGAATTACTGGGAAAACGTCTTCAAATACAGGGGGATATTCAGTGTGTTGATTATCCAAGATAGATATATTTGTTTCTTCTGTAGGAACTTCTGCCTTTGCATAATCTGTACTTACTAAAATTCCACCCATAAGAACAAAACTTGATAAACCCACAATACTCTTTTTCATAACCATGATTAAACTCCTCCTTTAAAATAATAGAATACTAAATAAATATAACAATAATTAGTTACAAAATTATAAATTTTTTAATTATTTTAAATAAAATTAAAAATATTTAATACTCTCGAACTCTGAATACATAAGATTACAGGAGACTGATGTTGGTTTTGGAATAAAGTTCGATTAAAAATGTTCCAGAAACGTTGATTTTAATAGAAGGAAAAGAACTCGTTTTAAATAAAGATTGCAAAATGGGTGCTTCTCTTTAAATGGATCGCTTAATTTTTATAAAAAAGTTTGATCAAAGTATATATCCAAAGGGGTAAAACGGTCGAACTTTTTTATAAAATCTTTATTTCAAATCCACATCTGAATCGTTTGTAAACGAATATGATCATCAAGAGGTTGACTTATTAAAGAGAAACGATAAAAAACTACCTTATGGATACGCATAAGGTAGTTTTTGCGTGTGTCTTAGGGATTATGCCTATTTGTTTTTAGGAGAATTACTACTATTATTAAAAATAGGTTTATTGTTTGACGGTCTTATAGTTGGTCTTATAGTTGGTGGATTTGGTTTTACATAATGAGGGTCTGACTTAGGTTGATAACTTTCTTCTGCTTTCTCTTTGCTAGAGGGACTATAAAATTCCCCTGGTATTTTTTCTTGGCGTTTATTTTCCTTCGTCATTGTCTTCTTGACCTCCTTCAACAAATTCAATTGCTTCAATAAAATTGCTCTTTATTAGAATTGAAGTATTCTTCTTAGTCCACTCGCCACTCTTAATATCAATCTCATAAGCTTCTTCAAGAAAAATATCTCTTTCGTTTGATGTTGATGATGCAACGGATTTTTCTCCGTAATATCCTCCAATAACCCTATCACCTGTTAGATTAATCATCACATATTTAGGTTCAGTAACTTTACTAAATTTATAATCCCATGCAGTTGGTATAGTATGAATGGGGTGTACCCCAGCCATTTGAAACGACTCTTTAATCCACTTTTGAAACCACGCTGTGTTTGAAAGAACTCCAACAGCGAAACCTATTATAGCCGGTCCAATGATAATAACAATGGACAAAAGAAAGTATGTCAAAATGGTCGATTCGGGGCCTGAAATGTAATTGATCACATCCCAAGAACCTGGCGCTGAAAGATAATTTGCAATAACCCAAAGAAATAATAGGTTATTAATAAAACTAAATAATAAATATCTGATTAAAGCGTTTTGGTTGGTATGTGGAGCCTGTGGTAAACATTTTCTGTAAACAGAATCAATAATAAATCCAGGAACAATAAAACTAAATGAAATAATCAACATTTCTAAGCTGGTTATTGTCAAAGACTATCACCTCTCCTTCTAAAAATATACGGTAGCATTTATATTACATATTGCTACAAAAAAAGAATTTTAGTCCGATTATCTTCTGAGGGAATTCTATCTAAAATTTTGTTGACCAAGCTGACCCTACATAATTGCAATGCACTATATAAGACCATAATAAAGACCATACAAACGCTTATATAGCAGTGTTTAAGCTAGTTCTATCCTATTTTAGAATAAGATATATGCGGTCTTAATCGGTCCGTGTACTCCTACAATAAGTTTCATTTCAATATCTGCGGAGTTGCTTGGTCCTGTGATGAAGTTGATACAGGATGAGAGTACGGTGCCGTCCTGTATTTTGTTATGGATAATAGTTGTTGCCTGGGTCATTCTAGGTACAATTGAAGTAACCGGAATTAGGGCGATATAGTTGGTTGGGAGCAGACTGACAGTAGTAGCTTTTTTCGCTCCACTGAACAATACGACGGTACCTGATTCAGCTAGTGTAATATCGCTGAAGGTAATACCGATATTGGCTTGTTCAGCCAGGGTAATATTTTTATCGTCGATCGAAGGGTTCCACATAGAGGTGTCATTTCTTTCAAACAGAGATGACAGTCCATGCTGTTCAAAACGGGGATCATCCCATGTGATGATTGGTCCGCCACCGTATGATTCAATTACCTGATTCAACGTTTCTAACAATTTATTCTCTTGTTTTACACGTACGAAATCAGTATGAATGACCTGACATTGTTTTTCTAATACAGTGATTAATTCTTCCTTCGTGGCATTTTCTAAAACCCTATTCTGTGGGGAAGAGGACCACTGAGGCTGTGCGACAGTGGTCTCGATCGTGTCGCGACCAAGCCTTGAGGATATGTTTTCTAAAAAAGAATCTCGGTTATGAACGGTACCTATTTTCATCCATATGACCTCCTTTTGCTCTTGATTTCATCCAATCTCGGAAGCGTTCCTGATCGGGAGCCGGAAAGTCGCGGCTATCCGTCCAAGACTTTAAAGGTCCAGGTCCTTTTGAAATGGACTGGTTCTCTCCAACAAAAGGCTTCATCGCCATAGGAGCAAATTTGCTTCCCATTTGATAAAGGGTGGATGAAGAGGTTCCAAAACCAAATGCTTTCATGATAAGTTTCTCGCTTACAGGCGCTTTGCCTTCACGTTCTACAATTACTTGCCGGTGCTTGTGAAGGAGGTCGTGCAACGGGATTTTCACAGGACAAGCCTCTGAACAGGCGGCACATAAGGTAGAAGCGTAAGGAAGCTCTTTATGATCTTCATATCCTTCAAGTAATGGGGTCAGCACAGCACCGATCGGCCCTGGATAAATAGAGCCATATGAATGACCGCCAACATGACGATAAACAGGGCAGACATTAATGCAAGCAGCACAACGAATACACTGAAGGACGGATTGGAAATCTGTACCTAGGATCGAGGAACGCCCATTATCAATAATGACAAGGTGAAATTCTTCAGGGCCATCCACTTCGTCTTCCATTCTAGGTCTCGTTAACGCTGTGACATAGCTTGTCAGTTTCTGCCCAACCGCACTGCGAGTCAATAAACTCACTAAAATATCCAGCTCTTCAAAGGTGGGAACAATGCGCTCCATGCCCATCACGGTAATCTGTGTTTTGGGCAGGGACGTAACGAGGCGGGCGTTACCTTCATTTGTGACGAGAGTGATTGATCCGCTTTCTGCTACGGCAAAATTACATCCGGTGATCCCGATATCAGCTGATAAAAATTCCTTTCGAAGCAGTTCTCTTGCATGCAGCGCCAGCTCTTCTGGCATCTCACTTTTTGTGTAGTTTAATTTTTCTTTAAATACATCACGTATTTGCTCCTTATTTTTATGGAGAGCAGGAGCAACGATATGGGAAGGTGGATCATGATCATCTACCTGAAGGATATATTCACCGAGATCCGTTTCAATTACTTCACATCCTGCTTTTTCTAGACATGAGTTTAAACTAATTTCTTCTGTAACCATGGATTTTGATTTCACTACTTTTTTGCCATTCTTAGATTGAACGACATCTCGGATATAATGATTCGCATCCTCAGCTGTAGCAGCGAAAAAGACGTGGCCGCCGCGTTTTGTCACATTTTCACTCAATTGATTCAAATAAAAATCCAAATGTTCAAGCGTATGTTGGCGAATTTCTTCACCAAGTGAGCGCCATTCCTCCCAATTGCCGAGCTCTTCCATTGCATTCGCTTTTCTTTGTTGAAAACGCTCTTGTGCACTGGACACAGCACCTCGCATAACCGGATTATTTAATCCTTTTTCAACTCGTTGATTAAATGGACCTTCACCAATTTTTATTGCCATGATACACACCTCCTTTAGTGGCTATTTAATACCTCTGCTATATGCATCACTTTTACTGGTCTTTTCTTGCGGTCAATTCGGCCTTTAATATTCATCAAACAGCCACAATCAGCACCGATTAAAAAGTCTGCGTTAGATTCCTCAATATGTAATACCTTTTCATCGACCATTTGTTCAGAAATCTGTCCCATTTTCACTGAGAATGTTCCGCCAAAACCACAGCAGTTTTGCGACTTATGTAAAGGAACAACCTCAAGACCTTGCACGTGACTAAGAAGAGTAAACGGTTCGCATTTTGCGCCCAGCAAACGGGTCATATGACAGGAAGTGTGTACGGTCGCTGTGCCATTCAATGTAGCACCGACATCTTTGCACTTGAGTACTTGTACGATGAATTGTGTTAATTCGTACGTTTTGTCTGCGATACCTTGAGCGCGCTGTTGCCAGTCAGGATCATCTTTTAAAGCATGAGGATATTCTTTGAACATCGTCGCGCACGAACCGGAAGGAGTGACAATATATTCTGATGGTTCAAATACGTTGATCATATGCTTTATCGCTTGTTTTGCATCCTTCACATATCCGCTATTGTAAGCGGGCTGACCACAGCAAATCTGTCCTTTTGGAAATTCAACCTCACAGCCTAATCTTTCTAAAAGCTCAACCGTTGCCTTTCCGACATTCGATTGGAACATATCGACTAAACACGTAGCAAACAACGTTACTTTCATGGAAGGCCTCATCTCCTCGATTATAATCAAGGGTCATCTAATGAATGACCCTGTTAGTACTATGATAAAGAGGTTTTTTGACAATGAAAAGAGTTAAGAATGAATTTTCTGAATAAATATACTTTATAGTGTAAGTTTTTAAAAATCACAGTGATTTTTAAAATGGAATAATGTCTCATAATTACTAGTCGTAGCTGTCTATTGTGTTCTGAATTATATAAAAATTTTGTCAAAAAGGCTTTCTTGTCTTACACTAGGCATAGGGAGTTTTCCAAGTTCTTGAAACTCTGGTATCACTAACATCCAATCTACTTAATAAATCAATTTCATCATTATTTAAGGAGTGAAGAAATCCTATGCTGCTAGTAGAAAACTTATCTAAAGGTTACGATGAGCGACTAGTTGTTAAAGACCTCAACTTATCAATTAAAAAAGGAGAATCTTTTGGGTTGCTTGGACCCAATGGAGCAGGTAAATCAACGGTAATAAGTATAATTAGTGGTTTATTTTCTCCAAATGAGGGTTCTGTAACGGTTGGCGGAATCGACATGTTGAAGAATACAAAAAAAGCACAGCAATTAATCGGTGTCGTTCCACAAGAAATTGCCTTGTATCCAACGATGAGTGCAAAAGAAAATTTAATGTTTTGGGGGCGGATGTATGGTCTCCGTGGAACCCAATTACAAAACCGGCTTAATGAAACGTTAGAGATTATAGGGTTGACTGATCGTGCAAAAGACAAAATTAATGAGTTTTCAGGCGGTATGAAGCGAAGGGTAAATATTGGTGCGTCCATTTTACATAATCCACAATTATTAATTATGGATGAGCCCACTGTTGGCATTGATCCACAGTCTAGGAATCATATTTTAGAAACTGTAAAATTACTGAATGATGATGGAATGACAATTATTTACACAAGTCACTATATGGAGGAAGTTCAATTGTTGTGTGAACGAATCGGTATTATGGATCATGGTCAATTAATTGCGTGCGGTACGATTAAAGAGTTGGTTGATGTGGTTGGAAATAAAACGAGTGCAGTTCTTGCTTTAAAAGAATCGATAATAGAACGTGAGAAATTGGAAAGTTTCTTGGAAAATCGATTTCCAAAAAGCCTCGTACAAGTAAAAGAACAAGAAATAATCGCTTTTGATCGCGAACCACAAAAAATATTAAGTGATCTTATACAAGCCACAACAGAATATGGTGCGAAAATTGCAACGGTCGAAATGCTAGAGCCAAACTTAGAGAGCGTTTTCTTGCACCTCACGGGTAGGAACTTACGAGACTAAGGGGGGAGGGGACGATTTATGAGTATTTGGATTGTTATTAAAGACATCTTGCAATTTAGTCGAGATAAAAAAAGTTTTATCTCATTATTACTAATGCCACTTATTCTCATAGCAATCCTTGGAGTCGCTTTTGGAAATATATTTGGTGATGATGAAAATGTAAAGATTCAACGATTTACGGTTGGAATTGTTGATAAAGATAAATCAGATTATAGCCGAATACTCAAGGAAGAAGTATTTGAAAAAAGTCTTGTTGATATGGTTGAGTTGAAACCGATTGATGAAGAGGCGCTTATACAAGAAATAAATGATAAAACGTTAAAATTGGGGATCATTATTCCTGAAGATTTCTCTGCCTCTTTACAATTAGGGGAACAGACTCAGATTGGTTTAATATCTGGAGATGATGCAAGCATTCAAACGACAGTCATTGAAAGCGTCATCGATCAATTCGCGCACATTGTAAAGGGGAATATTGTAATTGGAGAACTGTTAGGGGAAATACGAGCTGATATTGAACAGCAAGGGAGTGCCAATCCTAACGCAGAAAGTCCAAATACCGAATTTGATGCAACGGAAATAGAGAACCCGATGACAGAACAGTCGATCAGCAGCGATCAAGAACCTATAAGCTCTTTCCAATATTACGCAGCAGGCATGGGAGTCATGTTTTTATTAATGACGGTAGTAATAACGGTTGGCTTGATGATTGAGGAAAAAGAAGATGAAGTATACAACAGGTTACTTATAACACGCTTAAAACATAGGCAGTATTTATTAGGGAAATTCATAGGGCTTATCCTCATCTGTCTTGTTCAGTTTACGATTATTATTCTAGGAACCCGTTTATTGTTTCAGGTTGATTGGGGAAATTCAATAAGTGCGATTATATTAACGGTTTTAAGTTTCACAATAAGCGCTTCGGGGATTGGCGTATTTATTGGATCTTTTA
The DNA here is from genome assembly GCF_040801915.1 of Jeotgalibacillus marinus. Classification (NCBI taxonomy): domain Bacteria; kingdom Bacillati; phylum Bacillota; class Bacilli; order Caryophanales; family Caryophanaceae; genus Jeotgalibacillus; species Jeotgalibacillus marinus. The sequence goes on from NZ_JBFMIA010000027.1 coordinate 7,487, forward strand.
TTAAGAGTGAAAAAACTTTTAATAACATTGGAATCATTTGTACCCAAGTATTGGCGGCAATAGGTGGTAGTATGGTACCTCTGTACTTATTCCCTGAATGGCTGATATATATTTCTAAAATTATACCTAATGCCTTGGCGCTACAAATGTTTTTGGATGTAATGTCTGGTGCAGGTATTAGTGATATCGCTCTTGAAGCCACAGTTTCAATTTTGATAGGAATTGTTTTATCACTAATCGCTTGGGTTCGACTTTCTTGGAAAAGGGGAGTTAAGTATGCGTGAAATATTTAGTATCGTCTTTTTCAGGATTAAATTAATGTTTAAATCACCTGCAACAATCGTACTTTTATTTGTCATGCCTCTTGTATTTAGCTTTGTTTTCGGTAGCCTTCAAGCAGGAGATGAAGAAAAACCAGTTGTGAACATTGTTGAATCGGAAAATGAGTTAGGTATAGAAATTGCTAAGCTTTTGAGGCAAAGCAATAAATATAAATGGACAACGGTTTCGTTAGAAAAAGCAAAAAAAAATGTTGATGACCAAAAAGCTATTGCAGCTATCGTTATTCCAGATGATATGGAAAAACGATTACAGGAAAAGAGCCCACTTTTTGAGACGATTGTTTATCAAAAAACGGAGCAATATTTAGCACTTGCTCCTTACTTAGAAGGCACTGCAATATTAGTCCATCAAATTTTTAATGATAGTATGCAGTTACAAGTAGGTGAATTTCAAAATGTCCTTAGAAGTATGGCTAGTAATAAATTAATTGAATTAACTAACCAATCAGTTGGGGGTTTGGATGAAGAACCGGTCAACCTAACGCCAATTGGTTTCACAATCATGTTTATGATGTTTGCGATCACTGGTGCTGCTTCGGCCATCCATACAGAACGAATTCAAAAAACGTGGCAGCGTCTAAATACATCACCTATCAATCGATTCCAACTGCTATTTGGCTATCTATTATCTTTTTTTGTGATTGGCTGGATTCAGTTGGCAACTTTAATGGTTGTAATGAAAATTATTTTTGGTGTTAATTGGGGCAATCTGTTTTATCTAATCCCTTTTTCTTCCCTTACAATACTAATGATTGTAGGCTTTAGTATTATGATAGCTGGCCTAACGAAAACGAAAAACCAGGCAGAAGTCTTTAATGCAATATTAATTGTAAGCACTTGTATGCTTGGTGGTGTCTATTGGCCACTTGATATTGTTCCCCCTATAATGCAGCAAATTTCCAAACTTGTCCCACAAAGTTGGATGATGTCTGGGTTTGAAGAAATAATGAGCGGTAGCATAAATCAATCTATTTTAAATATGAATATAATCGTTTTAGGAGGCTTTACTAGTCTATTTTTAGTAATTGGTCTGTTTAAACTGAATCGTATTCAATAAGAGGATTAAGCACCTCCTCACACTCGTGGATCAAACCACGAGTGTGAGGAGGTGTTTTGATTCCAGAGGGTATGATCATGAAACTATATTCACTTATACATTTCTTCTTGTTAAATGAAAGGGTTTTCACTAAAAGTGTCGAATGGTGTAAAAGGGGAGAATAAAAGATAAAGAGGAACTGGGGGGGAATCACATAAAACGAATTATCAGGTTTTCAACTACGATGATGGAGCGTTATTTACCGGACCCATTCTTATTCGTTGTGATTTTAACGCTTGTTGTTTTTGGCTTAGGACTAGCTTTAACAGGTTCTTCACCAGTAGAAATGGTTGCGTTTTGGGGAGAAGGATTTTGGGGATTATTAGCTTTTTCTATGCAAATGGTGCTGGTGCTTGTCACAGGGTTTGTTCTTGCAAGCAGTCCGATTTTCAAAAAAGGATTAGGGAAATTAGCGAGCTTTGCTAATACCCCTGGTAGTGCAATCGTTTGGGTGACACTTGTATCACTTGCCGCGAGCTGGATTAACTGGGGGTTTGGGCTTGTTATTGGGGCACTATTTGCAAAAGAACTTGCCAAACGTGTACCCAATGTCGATTATCGCTTATTAATTGCTAGTGCGTATTCAGGGTTTTTAATTTGGCACGCTGGATTTTCTGCATCCATTCCACTTTCTATTGCAACAGACGGGCATCCGTTTATAGATCAGATTGGTATTATCCCAACGAGTCAAACCATTTTTGCTAGCTACAACGTGATTATTGTGTTGATGCTTATTGTTATTTTACCTATCTTAAATCACTTGATGATGCCGAATAAAAATGAGACCGTTGTGGTAGATTCAGATATTTTGAAAGAAGAACCAGTGGAAAAAGTTCCAACCAAAGATTCCTTAACACCAGCAGAAAAATTAGAAAATAGCTGGATTTTATCAATGGTTATTGGCTTATTGGGGATATCATTTTTAGTGTACTATTTCAACCACAATGGCTTTGCACTGACGCTCGACATCGTTAACTTCCTGTTCTTATTTTTAGGGGTATTATTCCATGGAACGCCACGCAAGTATTTGATTGCGGTTCAAAATGCAGTAAAAGGAGCGGGAGGCATCATTATTCAGTTCCCGTTCTATGCTGGAATTATGGGCATGATGACCGCTTCTGGGCTCGCTGCAATTATGTCGGAAGCATTTGTTAATATCTCAACCGATTTCACATTTCCTTTATTTGCATTCCTAAGTGCTGGGATTGTTAACTTTTTTGTGCCATCAGGTGGAGGGCAATGGGCTGTTCAAGCACCGATCATGCTCGATGCAGCTCAATCACTCGGGGTTGAACCAGCAAAAGTAGCGATAGCTGTTGCATGGGGAGATGCTTGGACCAATATGATTCAGCCATTCTGGGCGCTTCCTGCACTTGCGATTGCTGGATTAAAAGCAAAAGATATCATGGGTTTTTGTTTGATTATTTTATTCGTAAGTGGAGCGGTAATAGGATTAGGATTACTTCTATTATAAATTTGGTAACGTTCATTCATGTGAAGAAAACTCACCGAGTAATTGTTCGGTGAGTTTTTTGGCGGCATAAATTCTGCGAAATCCAGCAAACTAATATAAAATATCTATACTCACCTTGTGTCTTTATACCTGTAACGTTAAACTATACACGATATGATCCATTATTCAGGGGGGGATTCCCATGAGGAGAGCATTAATAAATATAGATTACACGGTTGATTTTGTTGCAGACAATGGATCTTTAACATGCGGACTGCCTGGTCAATTGATAGAAGATCAACTAACAACGTTAACAAAAAAGTTTCATGAAAATGGTGATACGGTTGTTTTTGCTATTGATCTTCATGAAGGAAACGACACGCATCACCCCGAAACAAAACTTTTTCCACCTCATAACATTCGAAACACAGAAGGAAGAAATCTGTATGGTTCTCTACAATTGCTGTATGATATGATTCAAGATGAAAAAAATGTGATATATATAGATAAAACGCGTTACAGTGCATTTGCTGGAACAAACCTTGAGCAGAAATTACGAGAGCGTGGTATTAATGAGGTTCATTTAGTCGGAGTATGCACCGACATATGCGTACTTCATACGGCTGTAGATGCTTACAATAAAGGTTTTAACATAGTAATTTACAAAGACGCGGTGGCTAGTTTTAATCAAGCTGGACACGACTGGGCGTTACAACACTTTTCTTCAACACTTGGAGCCACGGTAGTTTAGTACGCAATTAAGGAGCTAATTACGATGAATAAAGATTTTCCAGACGATAGTCTCATGCTACATACGGATCTTTACCAAATTAATATGGCAGAAACGTACTGGGAAGACGGCATGCATAAAAAGAATGCTGTGTTTGAATTGTTTTTTCGCTCGTTGCCTTTTGGTAATGGCTATGCTGTTTTTGCTGGTTTAGAGCGAGCGATTCAATATTTAAATGAGTTTCGTTTTACTGAAACAGATCTTGATTATTTAGAAGGTGAACTTAATTATAAAAAAGACTTTATTGCATTTTTACGGGATTTGCGATTTACAGGAACGGTTCACTCGATGCGAGAAGGCGAACTTGTCTTTGGTAACGAACCAATTATGCGAATTGAGGCACCACTTGTGGAAGCGCAACTTGTTGAGACTGCTTTATTAAATATTGTGAACTACCAAACGCTAATCGCAACAAAAGCATCGCGCATAAAACAGGTGGTTGGAGACGAAACACTGATGGAGTTCGGGACAAGACGTGCCCATGAACTTGATGCTGCCGTTTGGGGAACAAGAGCAGCGTATATTGGCGGTTTCGATGCGACAAGTAATGTGCGCGCAGGGAAAGTGTTTGGTATCCCAGTCTCTGGGACTCATTCACATGCGATGATTCAAGCGTATCGTGATGAATACACAGCGTTTAAAAAATATGCTAGACGCCATACGAACTGCGTATTCTTAGTCGATACGTATAATACGTTAAAATCTGGAGTGCCAACTGCCATTCAAGTTGCGAAAGAATTGGGTGATGACATTAACTTTATCGGAGTACGTCTCGATAGTGGTGACATCGCTTATTTGTCAAAAGAGACGCGTAAAATGTTAGATGGAGCAGGTCTTAATGATGCAAAAATTATTGCGTCAAATGATTTAGACGAATACACGATCCTCAATCTAAAAGCACAAGGAGCAGTTGTGGACATTTGGGGAATCGGTACAAAGCTAATTACTGCTTACGATCAACCGGCACTTGGTGGAGTGTACAAGCTTGTTTCGATTGAAAATGAACAAGGTGTTATGGTGGATACAATCAAAATTTCAAATAATACTGCAAAAGTGACAACGCCTGGGCTTAAACGTGTGTACCGTATCATTAACAAACTCAACAACAAATCAGAAGGGGATTACATCACGCTCGAAGACGAAAATCCTCAAGAAGAAAATCACTTGAAAATGTTTCATCCAATTCATACATTTGTGACGAAATTTGTAACCAATTTCGAAGCAAAAGATCTTCATCACACAGTATATGAAAACGGGAAAGTATGTTATACGACACCACCGCTTAATGAAATTAAAGATTATTTAAAAGAAAATTTAGAGTTGCTTTGGGATGAGTACAAACGCTCCATGAATCCAGAAGAATATCCAGTGGATTTAAGTCAAAAATGTTGGGATAATAAAATGCGAAACATTCAAGAAGTCAAGCAATCCATTCGAAATGCAACAGTAAGATACTAAAGGAAATCTTTATTAATTCGTGGTATCTAAAATTAATTTGAGGTGAATAAAGTGATAACTTTACAGCAGCAAATCATTGAAGAGTTGGGTGTAAAACCTATAATTGACCCCAAAAAAGAAATGCGAAAAAGCATTGATTTTTTAAAGCATTATTTGAAAAAAAACTTTTTTTTAAAAGGATTTGTTTTGGGAATATCAGGAGGTCAGGATTCTACGTTGTGCGGGAAACTTGCCCAGCTTGCTGTTAATGAAATGAACGATGAAGTTGGTGAAAAGCGCTATTCTTTTGTAGCAATTAGACTACCATATGGCGTGCAAGGAGATGAACAAGATTGCCAAGATGCACTTTCATTTATCCAAGCAGATGAGGTAATCGTTGTTGATATAAGGCCAGCAGTGAACCAAAGTGTCGCATCGCTAAATAAGGTTGGTATCGAACTAACTGATTTTCTCAAAGGAAACGAAAAAGCACGCGAACGAATGAAAGTCCAGTTCTCTATTGCAGCCGTTCGCCAATCAATTGTCCTCGGAACCGATCATGCAGCTGAAGCGATTACAGGATTTTATACAAAGTTTGGAGATGGGGCAGCAGATGTTTTACCTTTATTCCGTTTAAATAAGCGGCAAGGTAAACAGGTATTGAAAGAACTTGACTGCCCCGAACATCTTTACCTTAAAAAACCAACTGCCGACCTTGAAGAGGATCGTCCTCAATTAGCAGATGAGGATGCGCTTGGTGTGACGTATGACGAAATTGATGATTATTTAGAAAATAAATCGGTGAATGAAGCTGCTCGGGAGAAGATTGAAGAGCATTATATGCGCACAGAGCATAAACGCCATTTGCCCATCACGATTTTTGATGATTTTTGGAAGTAACATTATTCACTAGAATGGGATTAAATTGTAGGGTTATAGGCAATGATGAAGGTACCCCCTTTTGCTGTTCATTGCTTCCCTATGAACACATAAAAACCTGATTGATGAAAGGGGAAACCCTTTTAGTCAATCAGGTTTTTATATTGAGTGTTGAGTGGACTGTCTTAAGGTAGAAGCCCGCCGCGAAGTGTAGAAGACGGACCACTTGTGCTGTTATAAATAGTTGTAACACACGTTGATTTCTTATATTCTGAAGTAAATTGTAAATAATTGTGGAAAAAAGGAAACATTCAATAGATTGAACTTTATGGATCTTTATGAATCTATGGGGAGGGAAAGAAATGTACCATCAGAAGTTAGAAAAAATTCTACATAACGTTGAGCAAGTTATGATTGGGAAGCGCAATGTCGCTGAACTAAGTGTGGTCGCACTTTTAGCCCAAGGGCATGTTTTACTCGAAGATGTACCAGGTGTTGGGAAAACGATGATGGTTAGAGCGTTAGCGAAGTCTATCGGCGCCAATTTTACACGAATTCAATTTACTCCAGATTTATTGCCATCCGATGTAATCGGCGTATCCATTTATAATCCGAAAGAAATGGAGTTCCAATTTCGTCCGGGTCCGATAATGGGAAATATTATTCTAGCAGATGAAATCAACCGTACTTCACCAAAGACACAATCCTCTCTATTAGAAGGAATGGAAGAAGGTAGTATCACAGTCGATGGTGTAACGAGAACACTAGGCAATCCGTTTTTCGTTATGGCGACCCAAAATCCGATTGAATACGAGGGAACGTATCCGTTGCCAGAAGCACAGCTGGATCGTTTTTTGTTGAAAATGAAAATGGGCTATCCAAATGCACAGGAAGAAATGGAACTCTTAAATCGCATTCAGTTTTCTCCGCCGATTGATGATCTACAATCCGTCATCACACTTGAGGAATTAACACTGCTTCAACGGGAAGTTAGACAAATCATAGTTGATGAAACGATTAAAAGTTATATCGTTAACTTAGCAGGAAAAACGAGAGAGCATGCAAATGTTTATTTAGGTGCAAGTCCGCGTGGATCAATCGCATTAATGAAAGCGTGTCAAGCTTATGCGATGCTTCATGGACGAGACTATGTTTTACCGGATGATGTTCAATTCCTAGCGCCGTATATTTTCTCTCACCGTATTATTTTAAAATCAGAGGCAAAATATGAAGGGATTCAACCCGAGGAAGTGATCGAAAGAATAATCGCTCGTACGCCAGTACCTGTTCAAAGGATTGCGAAATAATGGTGAAAAACATCTGGAATTGGCTTAAAGAAATCAGCAATTTTCTGCTACTGATCGTTCTTTTAGCTGGTACATTCTCGTATGCGATGTTTCAAGGAGGATTTGTTAGCTGGTTTTTATTTTACAGCTTTTTACCTTTTGGATTGTATTCAGTCTTAGTGATGCTGTATCCATTAGATGACTTTACTGTTACACGTAAAATTAAATCACAAGACTTAAAAGCAGGTTCACATGTAACGATCAATATTTCACTCAAACGAAAATTCCCCATTCCACTATTCTATTTGGTTATGGAAGATCAAGTATCCACAAGTATTTTTTCAACAAAAGAACGAACACAGGTGAAAAAAATGATTCATCCGTGGTTTAGGAAATCAATCGAGCTTGAATATGAAATTGAAAATCTACCTCGTGGTGAACATATTTTCTCTGGACTTGAGCTGAAAACGGGTGATTTTCTGGGCTTGTTTCAGAAAACGCGATCACTAGAAGAAAAAGATTCACTCTTAGTCTATCCTTCTTTTATAGAGATGAAGTATCAGCCAATGAACGTGCGGTTTGATCAAGGCGTGGCATCAACAGAAGTGAAAATTCAGCGTGATTCAACAATGGTCAACGGGTTAAGGGAGTATCAATCAGGAGATCGCGTCTCATGGATTCATTGGAAATCGTTTGCTCGTACAAATGATCTTATGACCAAAGAATTTGAAGAACGAAAATCACATGATGTTTGTGTGATCTTAGACCGCACACCTTCGATTTTATTTGAAGATATGGTGACCTTTGCTGCTTCACTAGCAAGAGCAGTTTTAAAAAGAGGGGATCAAGTAGGGTTTATTTCTTCGGGGAGAACAAAGCAGCAACTACCTGTACGGAGCGGTGAAAATCATCAACAACAGATTTTTTATCAATTAGCAAAAGTGCAAGGAGACAGTCAAGAGACAATTGAGCAAGTGTTAGAAAAAGAGGTGAGCAGTTTCCAACAATTAGCATCTTGTTTGGTTATCACATCTAAACTGACAAGCCCGCTTGTTCATCAACTACACGACTTTACAAAAAATAATCATGCAGTAGCCATTTTTTTAGTAAAAGGATCAAATGATAAGATAACGGTAGAAGAGCAAAGGTTAAAAGCATTAGCTTCCTCCAAAGGAATTTGGATCAAAGAATGTCACACTGGTCATTTCTCAAATGTATTTTCGGAGGTGAAGAGAGCATGATGCGTCGTTTTAGTTGGGCATTTTTTGTGCTTTATTTTTTGAGTTTCTTGTTAATTTGGGAATGGATTCGTCCGATTGACCAAATCACAAATGTAAACTACCTTCATTTTTTTGTGATTTTTGCAGGGCTTGCTCTCTTGCTTTATTTTTTTGAAGTAGATTGGCGAGTCGCTAGTGTTATAAAGTTGATTTATATTATCATTGTATTGCAACGACTGCATTTTGATGTACCGTTAATTGGGGAAGGAACGTGGTCTACAGAGCTAGTTTTATCTTTATGGGATAGTCTTATTTTAACGGTCCAGCAGGAATGGAGTAGTGTGAGTGATGTGTACCGTAGTTTACTATTTTTTATTGTGCTTTGGCTAACAACCTATCTAATTCATTATTGGGTTTCTGTTAGGAAGCAACTATTGCTTTTTTACGTACTCACTGTTGCTTATGTGGCTTTACTAGATACATTTAGCGTTTATCGTGGAGATGCGTCGATGGTGCGAATCGTTTTGATCGGTTTCTTGCTGATGGGGCTGTTAACTTTTCAGCGGATTTTAGAACAAGAAAAACTTCACCAATCAGTGAGGCAATATCAAAAATGGGTTGTACCACTTGCTGTGATGGTCTCATTTAGTTCGATGGTTGCCTACGCTGCACCAAAAGCGGAACCAATTTGGCCAGATCCTGTTCCGTTCATTCAATCTTATTCTGAAGAAGCGAGGGGCGGTGGTGTAAAGCGCCTTGGTTACGGATTAGATGATTCTGAGCTCGGAGGTCCATATGTTGGAGACGATTCAAAAGTCTTTGATGTGATGACAGTTGGAGAACAATATTGGCGCATTGAAACGAAGGACCACTATACAGGTAAAGGATGGGGAAACTCATCACCTGTTATGGGAGAAGGGCCCAGCTTTACTTTAGGAGAAATCGTACCATTAAACTTATCCGAAATAAATGAGGATTCAGAGTCGATTACAGCTACAATGGATATTAACCTTGAATATAGTCATCTTGTTTATCCATACAACCCCATTTTTTTAGAGACTGGAGATGCAGATCAATTTATTGTTGATTCCATTAACGAAAAGATTACTTCTCTTACAAATGATGAACCAACCGAGCTATCAGAATATGAATGGACATTTCGTGAGCCACGCTACAGCTTAACGGAATTACGTGAAACAACAGGGCCCGGTGAGTATGAAGGGACATCGGAATTAGATCGTTACCTTGAGCTTCCAGAAGAACTTCCAGACCGCGTTCGTGAATTAGCGCTCGAGATTACTGAAGGTGAAGACAATTGGTATGATAAAGCAAGTGCGATCGAAAAATACTTTTCTCAAAGTGGTTTTACTTATGACGAAACGGATGTCCCTGTTCCAGAAGATGATCAGGATTATGTCGATCAGTTTTTATTTGAGACACAAAGAGGGTATTGTGATAACTTTTCAACTTCTATGGTCGTTCTTTTACGAGCAGTTGATATTCCGGCACGCTGGGTAAAAGGGTACACAGAAGGAGAAAGGATTGGGCCTGCTGAAAATGGATTAACGGAGTATGAAGTTACGAACAATAATGCACACTCATGGGTTGAAGTGTTTTTCCCTTCTCTAGGTTGGGTGCCGTTCGAGCCAACCGTTGGCTTCCAAAATAACGTATCTCTTACGAACGATTTGGAGTTAGACACTGAAGAATCCGCAGCAGATACACAAGAAGAACCTGCACAAGAAGAAACACAAGAACAGCCACTGCCACTTGAAGAAGATGGATCTGATGGAAATGGGGGAACTAGTCAGGGCTTTTCATTTGCAAAACTATGGGAAGATCTTAAACAGTTTTCTTCAGAAAATAAAATGGCGATGATCAGTATGGGTATTGGACTTATTGCCATTGCTACAGTCCTCTATCGTGTTCGCTATCGCTGGTTGCCACATGTACTTATTGTGTATTTTTCCTTGAAGAAAGATAACGAAACGTATTCAAAAGCCTATGTATCCTTGTTAAGGCAATTGGATCGTTATGGATTGAAACGTAAAGATACACAAACACTAAGCGCTTATGCCAAAGAAGTTGATTTGTTTTTCGGCACCAAAGAAATGAGTAAGCTCACTAACCGATATGAGCAGATCGTTTACAGGCAAGATCCTCATGCAACTCAATGGAAAGACATGCGTGAATTGTGGGAAAATTTAATTAAACGAACAACCGGTTGACCTGCATGTTAACAGACGTTAAAATGATTTAAATTAAACAAAACAGAATATACCCCTTCATATATGTTCGATAATAGGGTTCGAATGTTTCTACCAAATCACCGTAAACGATTTGACTATGAAGGTGGTCTTTTTCATCGTGTGACTTGTTTCGGTCATTCTATGTTTATTTGAGACCACCTGATATTTCGAACGCTTGAAGGGAAGGAGTAAAAACTCTTTTTCATTGAGCGTTTTTTCTATTCTGTAAGTATTTGCTTGTAAAATTTGATCGTATGAGGTGACACTATGATAGGTAAGGAAGAAATGCACAATCAACAAATGATCGTTGTTTTAGATTTTGGTAGTCAGTACAACCAATTGATCACGCGTCGTATTCGTGAATTTGGCGTATACAGCGAACTTCATCCACACACGTTAACAGCAGAAGAAATTAAAGAACTCAATCCAGCAGGTATCATATTTTCTGGTGGACCAAACTCAGTTTATGACGAAAACTCTTTTCGTGCTGATGAGCGCATTTTTGACCTAGGGATACCAGTGCTTGGTATTTGTTATGGTATGCAGTTAATGACCATGCATTTCGGAGGAAAGGTCGAAAAAGCGAAAAATCGTGAATATGGAAAAGCAGATATTCAGATACAAGAAGCAAAAGGTCTCTTTAAAGACTTACCAACAACACAAACAGTTTGGATGAGCCATGGTGATCTAGTGGTGGAAGCGCCTGAATCGTTTGATGTTGTCGCAACAAACCCATCTTGTCCAATCGCATCGATCAGTAATGAAGAACAGAAACTATATGCTGTTCAATTTCACCCAGAGGTTCGTCACTCTGTGCACGGAAATGATATGCTGAAAAACTTTGTATTTGACGCATGTGCCTGTACTGGGGACTGGTCGATGGAAAACTTTATTGAAGTTGAAATGGAAAAAATCCGTCAAGAAGTTGGCGATCGAAAAGTCCTATGTGCCCTAAGTGGAGGGGTAGATTCTTCCGTTGTTGCGGTGTTAATTCACAAAGCGATTGGCGATCAACTTACGTGTATGTTCGTGGATCATGGCCTTTTGCGTAAAGGTGAAGCAGACAGCGTAATGAAAACTTTCTCAGATGGCTTTAATATGAACGTGATTAAAATTGACGCACAAGATCGTTTCTTGTCTAAATTAAAAGGTGTTTCTGATCCTGAGAAAAAACGTAAAATCATCGGTAATGAATTTATTTATGTATTCGATGATGAAGCAACTAAGCTTGAGGGAATTGACTTTTTAGCTCAAGGAACGCTATATACAGATATTATTGAGAGTGGAACGGCAACTGCTCAGACGATTAAATCGCACCATAACGTCGGTGGTCTTCCCGAAGATATGCAGTTTACGCTGATCGAGCCACTTAACACGCTTTTCAAAGATGAAGTACGCGCGCTCGGTAGTGAACTGGGTATTCCAGACGATATTGTTTGGCGTCAACCATTCCCAGGTCCAGGTCTAGGAATTCGTGTGTTGGGTGAAATCACTGATGAAAAACTTGAAATCGTTCGTGAATCTGATTGGATCTTACGTGAGGAAATTAAAAAAGCGGGATTAGATCGTGATATCTGGCAATATTTCACCGTTCTACCTGACATTCGCAGTGTAGGAGTGATGGGAGATGCACGTACGTATGATTACTCAATCGGTATTCGTGCGGTAACATCCATAGATGGTATGACTTCTGATTGGGCACGTATTCCATGGGATGTATTAGAGAAAATTTCTGTACGTTTAGTGAATGAAGTAAATTCAATCAACCGCGTGCTGTATGATGTAACGAGCAAGCCACCTTCCACAATCGAATGGGAATAGGCGGATATTACCAGTGTGATTACGATATAATGTTCGTGTTTGGCGTTGACGTAGTCTCTAGAGACTGCTACAATAACGCTTATACAAATTTATAAAACATTCGTCGTATAACATCGGTAATAGGGTCCGGAAGTTTCTACCAAGCCACCGTAAATGGCTTGACTACGAGGTATTGAATGCACAAAAAGCAGGTCAAGGTTTTGAATCTTGTTTTTGTTTTGTCATTCTTATATCGACACAGTCACCCCCTAAACGACGCATTCGTTTAGGGGTTTTTCTTGTTATATTAACGATTAACTACGGAGGGACAGAATGAAGAAGTATTTTCAGTTTGAGGAATTAGGAACAACGTATCGCAGAGAATTTGTTGGTGGTCTAACAACTTTCCTGGCAATGGCTTATATTTTGGTTTTAAATCCAACTACATTGACTCTAATGGATATAGAAGGGTTACCAGATGCACTACGTATGGATTACGGCGCAGTTTTTGTGGCAACAGCACTTGCTGCAGCAATGGGATCATTCGTTATGGGGGTTATTGGGAAATACCCGATTGCGCTTGCACCAGGGGTAGGGTTGAGTGCATTCTTTGCTTATTCAGTTGTGCTGACTCAAGGGATACCTTGGCAAACAGCACTCACAGGTGTACTGATTTCAGGACTAATTTTTATCGTTTTAACATTTACAGGTATTCGAGAGAAAATTATTAATGCTATACCAGCTGAACTTAAGTATGCTGTTGGTGCCGGTATTGGATTGTTTATTACTTTTATCGGATTGCGAAATGCTGGGATCGTTGTTGGTGATGAAAATACCCTAGTCGCTCTAGGAGATCTTACACAAGGCAACACACTTCTCGCCATTTTTGGCATATTTATTACTGTTATCCTCATGACACGCAAAATAAAAGGTGGAATTTTCTTCGGGATTGTTTTGACATCAATCGTAGGGATGATCGTTGGTTTAATACAAACGCCAAGTGGTTTCATCGAACCAGCTCCTAGTCTCGCACCGACATTTGGTGCTGCTCTTGAGCCGATTTTTAACAGCCCGGGCGAATTATTCACCATTCAACTATTGGTAGTTGTTTTAACATTCCTTTTCGTAGATTTCTTTGACACGGCGGGTACGTTAGTTGCGGTCACAAATCAAGCAGGTTTGATGAAAGACAACAAACTACCTCGTGCGAATCGTGCGCTACTCGCAGATTCGACAGCCACAGTTTTTGGTGCTGTACTTGGAACGTCAACGACCACTTCTTACATTGAATCATCAGCAGGTGTTGCTGCAGGTGCAAGAACAGGATTTGCTTCAGTCGTTACAGCAGGACTTTTCGTCTTATCAATTTTCTTCTTTCCATTACTTGAAGTGATCACGAGCGCAGTCACAGCCCCAGCTCTGATCATCGTCGGTGTGCTCATGGTATCCGCACTAGGGAAAATCGATTGGACAAGATTTGAAGTTGCACTCCCAGCTTTTCTGACGATTATTGCAATGCCGCTTTCTTACAGTGTTGCAACAGGGATTGCGATCGGCTTTATTTTCTACCCAATTACGATGATTGTGAGCGGGAAAGTCAAGCAGGTTCACCCAATTATGTATCTACTGTTTGTAATCTTTATTCTTTACTTCATCTTCCTTTCATAATAAAGTAAAATGAAGATGAAATATTGTTGAAAGAAGCCAAAAATGATGAAATGAAGCCGTTGAATTTGGCTTCTTTTTTTGCTTTAATAAGTTAAGGTAAATAGTAAAAGCTAACAAGTAAATGTCTATATAAAAAATGGGTGTGAAGTAGAGCATGTCTTATAAGATAGTGAAAATATTAAATAATAATGTTTTGATTGCGAAAGACCCGCATTTAAAGGAAGTTGTTTTGATCGGTAAAGGTATTGGTTTCAAACGTCAAGTTGAGTCCACGATTGAACAATCAGAAATCGAAAAACTCTTCATTTTAAGGGATCAATCTGAGCAAGAACAATTTAAAAAATTGTTACCACATGTTGAGGAAGACTTGTTAAAAGTAATTATATCTTCTATTGAATTAATTCGAGAACGAACAGAATCTTTTTTAAACGAGCGTATCCATGTAGCCTTAACGGACCACTTAGTTTTTACCGTTAATCGTTTAATGAGAGGAATAGCGATTTCTAATCCATTTTTACTTGAAACGAAAGCGATTTACCCTTATGAATATGAAATTGCAAAAGAAGTCGTCCAATTAATAAACGACAGAACACATCTAGATCTTCCTGATGAAGAAATCGGATTTATTGCCCTTCATATCCATAGCGCGATGGTGAATCGAAATGTTCATGAGGTAAGTGCTCATTCTCAAATGATTGGGAGATTGATTCAGTTAATTGAAAGTCAATTGAAGGTGACCATAGACAGAGAAAGCATCGACTACATGCGCCTTGTCAGGCATTTACGCTTTACAGAAGAGCGTGTAGTACGAGGTGAGCGTGTCGAAGAACCAGAAAAAATCGCTGAGCTCTTGAAAGAAGAATACCCAATGTGTTACAATTTGTCGTGGAAGCTGATGAAGATTATGCAGCAAACATTAAAAAAACCAATATTTGACGCAGAAGCTGTTTATTTGACCATGCATCTGCAACGAATTCAACAAAAATTTAAGTGACGTCATTATTTTACCTTTACGTGTTACTGATACGATCAGGCATGAGTAAAGAAGATGATGAATTTTGAGGCACGTGAATTATTCACTTGTCCAATTTTCATCAACTTCTAGACTCATGCTTTTTTTGTTTGCCTAATCTTTTTCAGCGAAAATAAAAAATATGAAATAGGAGGTTTCACATGTTTAAAAAGTTATTCGGTTCATTGCAAAAAATCGGTAAAGCACTCATGCTTCCAGTTGCAATTCTTCCTGCAGCAGGTCTACTTCTTGCTCTCGGTAATGCTTTGCAAAACGACACATTGATCAATCTTGCTCCTTTCCTGACAGCAGATTGGATCGCAATGGTCGCAAGTGTCATGGAAGAATCGGGCGGGATTGTATTTGGTAACTTGCCTCTGTTATTCGCAGTTGGTGTTGCGATAGGTCTTGCTGGAGGTGACGGGGTAGCAGGTCTCGCTGCTATTGTTGGTTACCTCATTATGAACGTTACAATGGGAACGGCGCTAGGGCTTGATTTAGGTATGGTAACTGGAGCTGAAGTTGATCCTGCTTATGCGCTCGTACTCGGAATTCCTACCCTTCAAACTGGGGTGTTTGGTGGTATTATAGTGGGTGCGCTCGCCGCGTCTATGTACAACCGTTTTTATAAAATTGAATTACCATCATACTTAGGATTCTTTGCTGGTAAACGTTTTGTACCGATTGCAACAGCTGGTGCAGCTGTACTTGTTGGTTTAGTAATGTTACTTATTTGGCCTATTGCACAAAATGGACTTAACTACTTCTCTCACAGCCTTTTAGGTATCAACATGGGACTTTCAGCTTTCATTTTTGGTGTGATTGAACGTGCATTAATTCCATTTGGACTACATCATATTTTCTATACACCGTTTTGGTTTGAGTTTGGTCAGTACGTCAATAGTGCTGGTGAAATCGTTCGAGGAGATAATTCAATCTTCCACGCACAAATTAAAGATGGTGCGGAACTTACAGCTGGAACATTTATGACAGGTAAATACCCGTTCATGATGTTTGGTCTTCCAGCAGCTGCTCTTGCGATTTATCACGAAGCACGTCCAGAAAAGAAAGTATTCGTAGCTGGGATTATGGGTTCCGCTGCTTTAACATCATTTTTAACAGGTATTACAGAACCAATTGAATTCGCATTTCTATTTGTAGCACCGTTGCTTTTCGCGGTTCATACAATTTTTGCGGGTCTTTCATTCTTAACGATGTATCTTCTTGATGTAAAAATCGGGATGACTTTCTCAGGCGGTCTAATCGACTTCCTTCTATTTGGTGCACTTAATCCACAAACTCATTGGTGGTTAGTTATTCCAGTAGGGCTTGTCTTTGCTGTTATCTACTACTTTGGTTTCCGTTTTGTTATTCGTAAGTTCAACCTTAAGACGCCAGGTAGAGAAGTTGATGAGGAAGATGAAGGAGACGGAAAAGCTGCAGCAGGTTCTACGTCAAAATCAGACTTGCCTTACGATATCTTAGATGCTCTTGGTGGACCGTCAAACATTTCTAATCTAGATGCTTGTATCACAAGACTTCGCGTGCAAGTAAATGAGCCAAGCCAAGTGAACAAAAAAGAACTCAAGAACCTTGGTGCAGCAGGCGTACTTGAAGTAGGTAACAACATTCAAGCAATTTTTGGGACGCGTTCTGATAGCATTCGTCATGAAATGAAAGATATTATGGATGGCAAAGCACCAAGACCGACTAAAGTGGACCCGTCGAAAGAAGTCAAGAAGGAAATTGAAGAGACTGTACCAACAGCTATTCAAAATGATGTATCTTCTTCACATGACTTTGTCTCTCCACTAAACGGTAGGGCTGTTGCAATAACAGAAGTCCCAGATCAAGTTTTCTCTGGGAAAATGATGGGTGATGGCTTTGCGATCATTCCAACATCAGGTCAAGTGCACTCTCCTGTTGATGGTAAGATTGTAAATGTCTCTCCTACAAAACATGCGATTGGAATTGAATCAACAAGCGGTCGTGAAATCTTGATCCACTTCGGTATCGATACTGTGAAGTTAAAAGGAGAAGGATTCGAGACACACGTAGCAGAAGGAGATACAGTTAAAGCGGGAGACTTGCTATTAACCGTAGATCTAGAAGCTGTCCAACCTAAAGTTCCTTCAATCATTACACCGATCATCTTTACGAACCTTGTAAACGATGAAGAAGTAAAAGTGGTTAAAGAAAACGTAAGTGTTGGGGACGACAATATTGTTGAAGTGAAATAGTAATTGAGAAAGAAGCTGGCTTTGGTCAGCTTCTTTTCTTATATTACAAAGTGAATGAAGGATAGGGGGTTATTTTTAAAAACCTAAAATAAAGTATGGATTTGTTTTTAAAAGTTATTGACGTGTTCATTGGGTGTGTGGTAAATTAGTAAAGTTCTCTTTTGGAGGATGATAATTGATATGGCTTGTAAGTTGTGTTTTTTGGTTTTTTAACGACTTCGTTTTGGACTTGAAGGATTTAATATAATCTAAAAAAACACTTTACAAACTACCATATCAAATGGTATTATAATGAAGTCGATTAAGAGATTGACGCAAACGAAACACCTTGAACCTTGAAAACTAAACAACCTAAAACGTCAACGTTAATT
>NZ_JBFMIA010000205.1:0-259 GCF_040801915.1 Jeotgalibacillus marinus
TTCACCACCGAATGCTGCGAGACGGTGGCCCGCTCGGCGAACGTGCCCAGCATGCACATGGCGCCGAAATCTGTTCCCTGGGAATGGAATCGGAAACTGCCGTCCGGCATGCAGCCCTCCAGGATGGTGGCCCCCATGTCGCACAGGTTCTGCCGGCCGGTGCAGCAGTAGCGGCAAGTCCCGCAGTTCGGGATGAAGCTGCACACCACGTGGTCTCCGGGCTTGACCCTGGTGACGCCGGCACCCACCTCCTCGATGA
>NZ_JBFMIA010000206.1:0-259 GCF_040801915.1 Jeotgalibacillus marinus
GTTCGATTCCGTTGATTTAGATAGCTAGCTGAGCGCGTGCTTGTGATTGTGATATGCGCTAGTTAGAATTGCGATTCTAGGGGTTGGTTGCTGATATGCCAGATGCCTTGTATGATCATCTTCTGGGAGCTGGTTTCTGGGAAAATAATTATTATTCTTGTCGGATGGTCAAGGAAAATTCTGTAATGCGTATGCTTAGCTGGTTATGCTTATGCATTGAGAATTCCTCTTTTATTGGGAGGCTCATGCGTTTTTTCGT
>NZ_JBFMIA010000207.1:0-259 GCF_040801915.1 Jeotgalibacillus marinus
TGGCCATGCTGCGCCTGATCGCCCGTGACAGCGGCTGGCTGACCGTGCTGCCCGAGGTGGTGGTTCAGGACGAGTTGCGCACGGGCATCCTCGTCAAGGTGGGCTACTCCGCCGGGCTGCAGGAGCATTTCTACGCCATCACCACCCGGCATCGGCACCGTATCGAGGTGCTGGAAACCCTGCTGGAACGTTCGTCGGGCCGCATGGGGCCGTCCTGACAGACCTAGGGCAACGCTGAACAAGTCCCTCGCGCACCGCG
>NZ_JBFMIA010000208.1:0-258 GCF_040801915.1 Jeotgalibacillus marinus
CCTGAGGCGTTTGGAGAGAGGTCGCGAGATTGGCCTCTAGGCCATGAAGGAGACGAAGGTCCTCATCTCCGCGATGACGGGGGAGTCTCGTGGTGGTTCTCGAGCGGCGGCCCCAGGGTGCGGTTTCTCCCGAGGTACGACGGCGAGGTCAGTGATCCTCTCGTGGGGCGCCAGGGAAGTCGGGTCTCCATGCGAGTGGCGAGGGGGAGCGCGTCATTGCTCCCGAGCCATGGGAGGGGACTCTGGCCTCGAGACGTG
>NZ_JBFMIA010000209.1:0-258 GCF_040801915.1 Jeotgalibacillus marinus
GAGGAAAAAGGGTTGCGAGCGGGGGGCGAGTTGGATGGGCTCGGGTGAGTGAGTGCGGGTTGCGATTCCTGTTCCCCGGTTGCAGAGAACTGATCGGCCTCGAGTGCCCGTGCGTAAGCCAGCAGGTGAATACGAACGAGGGCAGGTGACCCGACATCCGAGAGTCGCCCCTCCTCAAGAGCTCTCAGGAGAGTGATGCTGAGCTCACTCCGATGCGCTACCTCCTGAAGCGAGAGCCCCAGGTCAAGCCTTTTCGAT
>NZ_JBFMIA010000210.1:0-257 GCF_040801915.1 Jeotgalibacillus marinus
GTGCATACCCAATGAACTTGTCGCTGATGGGCAATATTTTCGCCTGCACCGGCGCCAGCCATGTGGGGAACCTGCCGGCATAGTGCTCCAGCAAAAAGCCGATGAAACGCTCATGCGTGCCCAGCGGCGCCCTGTGAATGATCAACGGCACCTCGGGTTGGTTGTCCTTGTTGGTGAATGCCAGCTTGAAGCGACGGCCCTGGGCAAAATCGACCTGGTTAGTAGCCAGCGTAAATTCCCTGCCAATGGTGCTCCAT
>NZ_JBFMIA010000028.1:0-23021 GCF_040801915.1 Jeotgalibacillus marinus
AGTCGTACTTTTTCGTGTTCAAGTCCCGCTATTTTTTCTAGCGAGATCGCCGATAGATCGTAGGACACTAAGATCTGGTTTTTTTCTTGTAAGGCATTCCAAGTGTTCGTGAGTAACTGTTTTGGGTCTTCTTCATCGGACGAATCAAAAAAGTCAAAACGATGGCGAGTGAAATTTTCTCGTCCATACTTTTTTAAAGCCTCTGGATCTCCTACCCATTTTTGTCCGAGGGGTTTGTCTACTGGATCCCCTTTTTCAGTAGACCACTCCACCTCTTCAAAAGTGAGGCGTTTGTCGCTCCCATCTCCTTCTTCCCCTTTTCCTCGCCCATATAAGGCGGTTTTAGGATAAGAGACAACGGTCCTGTGAATGCTTTGAAGGTCTTTGGAAATGCTGAGTGTCTTTCCTGTATCTGCTCCACGTCTTGGCAAGATATCTATATATCTATCTGTTATTTGATTATCTGAGATAACAATACGGTCTTTAACCTCACCGCCCCATGTACTCAGAATTTTATTGATCGCAGAAAGAACCGATTCAAAATAGAAATCAGCATCATTTAATCCTAGTTCAGCCACTTCACCTACTTGCCATCTAGTAGACTGTAACGCTTCAGAAAGGGCATCCTCCATCGTTTGATCTTGAGCGTTACTCTCTTCAAGCACCTCGTCTTCTAATTCATCCATCCATGCCGCCTTACAAAAGACTTCCTTATACAACACATCATCATGGACTTCCTCTAATTCTTTAATGACAAACAATCGAAGTTCGCCATCTTCGTCCTTAAAAGCAACAAAGTTCTCTTCTTTGATGAATTGACTATCCGGATGATTAGCTGGTACCCAAAACTCAAAGAAGTTATCTTTATTTAGTTGTTCGGTGTGGGACGCTTCTTTATACTCTTTTAAGATGGTTTGTAGTTCTTCATTTTGATTAAATAGATATAACAAAAAACCACCTCCTTTATAACCATCTAGGTGTCCAAATTAGTTTAGAATTCGTTGATGGACTAATCGTTATTTCTTGGGACCCTGGACTTAACATAAAAAAGTCACTATTTGACCAATCTAATGTAGCCATAGATACATTCTCATTTATGATTATTTTCCCTGTAGCAAAATCAACTTCTAAAAAGTCATTTGGAGAAAAATCTCGAATAATTCTGACAAATTGTCCTGTATCAGATCGGGTAATGACAAATTCATCTGATTGAGTTTCAAATCTTACTTCTAATTTCGGATATGTTCCGTAAGTTCCTTGAACATTTACTACCGTTTCTTCTTCTAATTCAATAGAAGTTTCTTGTCCATACTTAAAAGGGTCGGAACATAAAAATGAGACTGTTCCTTGTCCTATGAAAACAGTCTCATCTATGTCAGAATCTCCTTCTAAAATTCCATAATACGTCTTATCAGGTTCGTCTGAAAATATGATGGGAACTTCTTTATCAGTAATTAAAATTGAATTTAAAGTATCAACTTTATCCCTTAAATCCTCCAGAAAATCAGCGATTACAACGAAAGAAACGGATAACGTTCTTTCTGTTAACTGTCTTCTTTGAAAGAACGATCCATCTTTTCCTGGTATAGACTGACTGATGATTGTTTGAGATAAAGGACCTCTTCCATTGATGTCAGTTACTTGTATTAAGTCAGTTAAATCATATCCATTGAATGTTATCATTTTAAAAAGACCCCTTCGTTCGAATTCTTAAACGCTCGAGTTCTTCAGATGTGTAACGAACCGTCCTTCTTGCAAGTTCTCTACCATCTAATGGGATGGAAAGGTTAAATTCATACACACCACCACCGCCACTAGAACCATTTCCAGGCATCTCATTCGCAATCGCCTGTGCAAAAGGATTCATTCGGTGACCACTTAAAGGAACAACCGCTTCAGCACCCGCTTCACCGACACCAATAATACTTGCTCCATTGAAAACACCACCGTCTTTATGCCAACCTACTGACACTTTAGGAATACTAGGCGGTGTCAGGCTAAACTTACCAGTAATTTCAAATTTAGGTAAAGAAGGCAACTTAGGTTTAGGTATATCTAGTTTCATTCCTGTAAAGAAACCGATGATATTATCTACAATTTCTTTTACTTTATCCTTTGCTTCACCGAACTTGCCTGTGATAGACTCTACGATGTTACCTACAATTTCTTTTACTTTATCCTTTGCATCATTGAACTTATCTTTAAGAGTACTCACGATCTTATCTATAATTTCTTTTACTTTATCCTTTGCCTGACTGATCTTGTCTGTGATACTACTCCATATTGCTAGAGCCTTTTCCTTAATCGTGTCCCAGTTCTGCCAAAGGAGTATCCCGATAGCGATTAGCGATGCGATTACGGTTATGGCAATCCCTATAGGATTTGTTGTTAAAAACTTAAAAGCTACCCCTAGTGCCGTTACAGCAGCGGTTAAACCTGGTAATAAAACCTTAAGATTTCCTTTAGAATCTATAAGCGTTTTAAGGTGATCATCTAGCCCTAGAACCGTATCCATCATGTTTTTAATTTCATCTGCTGAATTAAATATACTAGGGACTAGACCATTGTCCATGGTGTCAGACGCTTCATCGGTAGTACCTTTAACATTTTCCATACCCTCCGCAAACTCACGTAATATCTCCGTGCCCTGCATAAGTACAGCGTTAGCACCTATAACAGCTCCCGTAGTAAGGGTAAGTCCACCAGCAAAACTACTTAATGTCTCCGTGCTTTCCATAAGTACAGTGTTAACACCTACTGTAGCTTCCGTAGTCATGTTAAGCATATCCGCAAAATTAATTAATGTCTCTGTACCTTGCATAAGTACAGTGTTAACACCTACCATTGCTTCGGTACTAAAAATAAGCCCTAACGCTAATTCACGTTGAGCATTTGTCATACCATAAGTAGCTTCCTCTAACAGTGTCAATATTTCCATCATGTTAAGCATAATACCTTCAGCATTAACCAAAGCAATATTTATATCCCCAATAGCAAGCGCTGCTTCAGTTGCACTATTGGTTAAGCCTTGTAACATGGCCGTAAACGTTGTACCCGCGACCGTGCCTTCTAGGCCTGAAGTAATGAATAGACCCAAAATAGCGGTTGTCTCAGCTAAGGATAGTCCGGCAATCGAAGACGACTCGCTCACACACCTCAAAGCTTCACAAAGCTCCAGCACATTAATGCCAGCGTTATTTTGTGCAAAGGCAAGCATGTCTGTTACTTGACTTGCTTGTTCAGCCGTTAAATTAAACATATCTAGCGTCTGGGTAACGAGATCAATTGTCGTAGCTAGATCCATTGCGCTCTGACTAGCTAAATCTACAATTGATCCAATTCCAGCTAAAACCTCGTGAGTCTCCCAACCAGCCTGTGCTAATTTTTCCATCGCTGCAGCAGCTTCAGTCATACTAAACACCGTTGTACTACCTAAAAGCAAAGCTTCATCACGTAAAGACTGCATGCTATCCTTGGCTTCGTTACTAGAGTTGACTAGTTTGTCACTCAAAGCAGTTTCTACTCTACTCATGCTCTCATCAAAAATTTTTGCAACTTGCTCAACATTGCCACCTAACTCTTTCAGTGGGTTGGTAACGTTGGTGTCTATGCTCTTTCCTATATTTTTAAACACATCACTAATTGCAGTAATTTTATTAGCTGCTTTTGCTACTGCCGATGTCGCCTGTTTCATTCCCTTTTCAACATCTTTAGTGTCTGCTGTTACTTTAATGCTAATAGATTGATTAGCCATTGTCCCACCTCCCCTCTCTCTACATTAATAATTTGTTTTCTAACTCTTTCATTACCTCGTCACGTTCAGCTATCGTAACGCGCTTACGCACTTTCTTTTCATCCCCAAAACTAAGAATGTCCGCCAGTTTAGGCACTCTTTTAACATGTGGGGCAATCAAGTACTGTATATAATGGGCTTTTCTGCGCTCTCTATGTTTAAATCCTTCATACATCAAGTGGTATTCTCGTGGGGTTAGCTTAAAAAATTCGTCTGGTATTAATTCTAGGAACCCATAAGCTGTTGTTTCGACCTCATCCCAATCAATACCACCTGAATTTACTTTTTTTTATCATCATCTATGTCTTGATCGACATCGTTCACATCATTTGCGTTTTTTATAATGGTTGAATTTTGGAATCCTTCTTGTATGGCTTCCGCTAAATCATTTAAAGAAATTTCTTCATTTTCAATCGCGCTATCAACCATCATGGCTACATCTTCAACGCTCTTTTTTCTGAACTTTTTCTCTCGTCTCAAGCACGCCCAAATAAAGACCGTCAACGTTTCCAAGTTATTCATGTCTTTATCTTGAAACACTTTAAACACACCTTGTTTATAGTGTTGTTCAATCGCCAACAGTGATAAATACGTAAATTTAAGTTCATACTGATTTCCATTCAATGTTAAATGCATTCCATTGTCCCCCTTTTTATAAATAAAAAAGGCGGTTTTTTTAAACCGCCTCAATGCTTCATTCAACTGTAGTTCATACTTCTTCTAATGCACCTGATCCTTGAAATTCGATGGCATAAGTTGCTTCTCCCTCAAATCCACTTTCTAGGTCTCGGCTTGTTAGTAGCGCTAACCCTTCTAGAACTGATGTACCTTCTTCTTGAACACGCAACTTAACTTTCTCTTTATTACGCATTGCGTTTACTAGAGTTGTATATCCCTCATCATTTTTAATATATACACCATCACCACTTACAGTCCATTCACCAAAACCGTACTCAAACTCTTTAAATCCACCACTCATTTTATGAGTTGTTTCAATCGGTTCATTCGTTTCACTGAAGGTAGCGTTACGCTGCCCACCTACACAGATGAACTCACCTTCCTCTTCAGAATTTTTCACCATAATTAGAATATCTACGCCTTTTACTGCCATCTAAACCATCTCCTTAAATTTTATTAAAAATAGACACCATAGCATCTAAATACATACGGTGACTTTGAATAGCGTCATTCTCATCGTCGATATCACTTGTTTTGTTTGTCACATCAACTTGAAAATAAACGCTAGAATTACCATGCATAGGTACTTTCTTTTGTTGTAAATTTGTTTTAACTTCTTCTAGTAACTCAAGTAAACGAATATGTGTATCTGCGTATATACCAATCTGAAACGAAAATATGTTTTCTTCATACTCGTTCAGTTTGTCCATTCTCCGTACCGTGTGTTCAACGTTTTCAACTGTACAAAATGGTGTATTTTTCGGTAAGCTAACGCCTTTGTACACCCAAACTACGTTACCTTTAAGATCCGCGATATTATCACCAATAAAATGAATCATGCTTAACTGAACATCTTGTAGGGACATAGCCAATTCCTCACTTCCTTACCAAGCGTTCAACAGTATCTTGAACATGAGACACAAGTAATGATTCCTGTTTTTCTACATTGTCATTTTTGAGCTCTGATGTACGTGATGCGATCGCCTTGTTTACTACAGGCGAAATCGTACTAGATAACTTGTTTAAATGTGAAGTTACGTCAGCAACGCCTTCTACTTGTATTTGTAATCCCATTTACACTGCCACCCTTCTAGCTATGCAATCATAACGGTTAACCTCACCTAACCCTTTTGGTAACACACTAAAAAGACGATAAAGAATGCCCTTATGCTCTACTGTTTTCACATTAGTCAAATCAACATCCGCATTAAATACGATGTTAATGTCGCCTTCTTGTATCGCTAACCCTCCAACAAGCAAACGTTCCCCTCCTACAGTTCCGGTAAACCCGTTAACAATAGCGTTTACTTCTTCGGGCACAACTTCGGTAATAGGCTCTTTAGTGTATTCATCTTCGCCTATCACTTTTTCCTTTAATAGTGTGATTGTTGTTGAACGAGATTGCATAAGCTCCTCACGATTGCTACTAATAAATTCCAAGTCAGTTTTGCTAATCATGTGTATCAAGCCT
This sequence comes from Jeotgalibacillus marinus, assembly GCF_040801915.1. Taxonomy (NCBI): domain Bacteria; kingdom Bacillati; phylum Bacillota; class Bacilli; order Caryophanales; family Caryophanaceae; genus Jeotgalibacillus; species Jeotgalibacillus marinus. The sequence continues at coordinate 5,943 of NZ_JBFMIA010000028.1, forward strand.
TTCTTCTTCTAACTCTTTTAGGAAAAGAGACATCATCCTGCTACATGTTCCTTTATTCTCATATAGGAATCGTAAAACTCGTTTGCAATGGCTCGGTACTGTTCGGCTATCAACGTTTTATCTACGCTTTCCTCACCGTCTTCGTACTTAAAATAGTGCGACACTCTTAATGAGATATCTCGTGAGCCTAAACTCTGCGCTAACATCAATATTAAAGGTCTCTCTTTTTCCTCGATCTCAACCTCCACCTCGGCACCATGTATAGCAAGCGCATCCTCTAACCACATTTCGCAATCTTCTTCAAACACATTTGGTACATCCTTAAATTTTTGTTGTAAACGTGTTAACATCGGGAGCCCCCTTTTTAAGTCTACGTTGCCTACTTCCTTGAACAGCCATCACTCTTCCCACCCTTCTTGTCGTCTTTTTCAAACAACGTGAATTTTATTGAAGCAAGTTTAAATGATACTCAACACTTGTTCATATATAAGGTCCTCTACAACAAGCGAAAGTAAGACAAGTGGGCTAATTTTTTTAATTTGTATTTAATTAACTGAGTACGACCACATTTGAAACACTGTATTTGATGGGCTTATTTCATATAAAAAAACACCTCATCCCAAAGGACGAAGCGTAATCTACTGTTTTAGTTAGTCTGCTAGTATGAGGGTAACATTGGATCGGTTCAGATCAATGCCCTTCAATGCTTTCTTTAGCTAGGACAGTTCAAATTTGAGTGGTGTTCTTTTTTCCAAGTTTTGTTTTCATGATGTGAATTATGCTCCTCCTCACTTAAACTCCATATGATTTTTCTCTTCCTTATAATAATCCAGCCTGTCTTGCAGGGTACCTGTATGGAATTCAAACTTATGACCATCTAGGTCAGTGAAGTAAATAGACTTTTTATCTCTCTCATCTCTTTCACGACCTGAAAGGATGTTTACATTTAGTTCCTCTAATTTCTCGTACATCTTATCAAAGTCTTGCTCGTCGATTGAGAAGGCACATGCGTATAAGAATCCTTTATTTCGTTTCTAGGAATCTCTTTTTCTACGTTAAGCGCCAGCCACATTCCATTTAGGTCGAAGTAAGCAGTGCTTCTCCCCTTAACTAACAGCTTTGCATCAAATACATTTTGATAAAACTCAATCGATTGTTCTAGGTCTGATACGGAAAACAGAAAATGGTTTAAACCTTTAATATCCACAATCAACCACCTCGTTCTTTATGAATCTAGTCAATGCACTACTTTTTTCATCACTCCGCCGGCTCCAATAACCCCATCGTCAAGCACATTTCAATCGATAACTTTTTCACCCCAGTTGTAAAACGAATTTCAATGCCTTCATCTACAAATCCTCGGATTTCGCCTTGCCCAAATACACGGTGCTTAACCGCTCGTCCTACTTCTAGCTCCGAGACTTTTGACAATGCATGAGGATTATGAAGAACTTCAGCTGAACCCATCGATTGTTTTTGTTCATTCGCTTCCTCTGGTGGGTTAATCATGTGATTCACATTAACGAGAAATGGAGAGGGCTTTGTGGCCTTGTCGCTTCGTTTACGGTAGGACAACAGTTCTAAATGCTGTTCCGCCCGCGTCATTCCCACATAAAATAAACGCGCTGCTTCCTCCATTGGCTCCTTGTTGCCCTCATCACTTTCCTTTTGATCACTTTTAGAAGGAATCACGTCGGCAATTAAATCCATCATATACACCTTTTTAAACTCTAGACCTTTGGAGCTGTGCAAGGTTGATAGGGTAACAGCCTGATGATCCTTATTAAACTTTGATGTTTTTAACATGGACGCTAAATGTTTGAGACGAGTAGCAAAGGCTGTCATCGTCTTTTCTTTGCGCGCAATTTCCTCAAGCGTCATCAAAATGTCCTTTAAATGCTCCATGGAAAAACCTAAGCGCTGACTCATCTTATCAATCGCTTTATCATATCCCGCACGTTCTCGGATCAAGCGGATCACACGATATGGCTCGGTTTCTTTCATTTGATCAAACGTTTGTTTTAATTGTTTCACCTGCTTTGATTGGTACTCTTTTAAAGAGACACGGTTCAAAAGCTTATCAAAAATCGACTCGTCACCTGCAACATTTTTCAACTCAATCATCTGTTGCTTCGTAATGTAGCCACTGCATTTCATATAAATTCGTTCGAATATATCAACACGAGCATCATTAAAGGTCAAACGCATAAAGTTCAGTACATCCTCCACAATCCAGTGCGAGAAAAAACGATTATCCGAATCCTTCATATAAAAAGGAATGCCCGCGCGTTCTAATTCATTGATCAATAAAATGGAGGAACTATTTGTGCGATACAAAACGGCTGCTTCTTTATAATTTACAAACTTGGCAAGCTCTTGGGCCAAGTATCTGGACTGATCCTCATAATCAGGAAATACTTTGATCCTAACTTTTTCGCCCTCTTCATTTTCAGTAAACATATTTTTATCGTAACGATTTTTATTCCGTTTGATGAATCGGTTCGCTACATCTACAATGGCTTTTGATGAACGATAATTTTGTTCCATCATCAAGATGCGAGCTTTTGGATAAATCTTTTTAAAGTCAAGCAAATACTGCGGTTCAGCCGCTCGCCACGTGTAGATTGACTGATCATCATCCGCCACCACGCAAAGGTTCCCATGCTGTTGTACCAATTTCTCGATAATCGCGTGTTGGACAAGGGATGTATCTTGGCTTTCATCTGTTAATACGTAATCATATTTTTGTTGGTATTTTCGAAGTAGGGTTCGATTTTCACTAAACGCATCGTTTGCCATCGTCAGCATGTCATCGTAATCAAGCAAAAGACGTTGTGGATTTGTTCGTTTTAGCGCCTCATATTCCTGAAAAATAGCCTCCGCATGCGGAACTTGACAAGGCACCGTTGACCACTTTTTTCTCGGGATGAGTTTGTTTTTAATAAAACTTATGTAACTTGATAGCTCTTCAAGCTGATCATCCGTTATGTTCTCCCCATTATGCTGTTGAAAAAGCTTCCGAAGCATGAGTTTCTTATTTGCAAATGACGGATCAAATGATGGAGCTGACTCCTCTTTAAAATCAACTTCGCCTTCAATTAATTGATACTCCATCCCTTGCTGATAAAAATGCTCACGCACAACAGCAAAAGCTAGACTATGAATCGTCGAAAAATCAACAGAAGGCAGCTCGGGGAAAAAGCGGACAAACCGTTCCTTCATATCCATAGCAGACGCTTTACTAAACGTCACGCCTTTTATGCGATTTGGATCCACCCCTTTTTCCTCGATCAGATACCCGATTCGCATAATAATCGTCGTCGTTTTGCCTGATCCAGGTGACGCCAACAACAGCAATGCCCCCTCTGTCTGTAGCACCGCACGCTTCTGCACCTCATTTAATGAAACTTGTAACTCTTGATGTTTACGGAGAAAGAAATCCTCTTTTACAATCATCCGACGAACTCCCGACCTTGATAGATTTGATACGTTTGATTGTATCATTTTGTTGGGGTGGTTGGGGTGAATGGCGAGATTTGGAGTCTTTCGAATGCTATAAAGCGAGCGTGGTTTGGCTGCTACGCCGTCCACCGATTCTTTTTCCTGTTTGTTGCTAGAGCAAAGGGAGTTAGGAGCTGGATATCGTTCGTGTCAACGATAGCGGAACGAAGTGAGTATAAGGAATGGACATAATTGGAACACTCGATCCCTCTTGATTTAACACTTAGCTCCGCTTGAATTGGGCGTATTCTTTTGGGCAAAACGATAAAAAGCACCCCGAAGGATGCTACGCCTAATCAATTACAAATATTAGGTTGGTTACTAGTATCACATTTATTCCCTTTGAAATTGTTGGCATCTTGATCGTTGATGTCGAAAAAAGTAATACCATCACCGTTACCGAAAGCACGATTAACGAAAACATTATTTTCGTTAGAATCTGCGCTTAAGGAAATACCATCCTCCACATTTTCCTCAACGGTATTCCCTATAATCATGTTTTCATCTGATCTAACCTCTAGGGTAATACCATCCACCCCATTTCCCTTAACGGTATTCCCTTTAACCATGTTGCTAGTTGAATCCTGAAATTCCCCTAATAAGCGAATACCATGTTCCATATTCCTCTCAACTATATTCCCTGTGATAAGGTTACTATTTGAATCGACTAAAGCAATACCAATACCAGTAAGAGGAGGAAGATCACTACCATTCTCAAAAACGACATTTCCTTTAATCAGGTTTTTAACTGCATTTCCTAAGTGAATACCATCAAAAGTACTACCATTAACAGTATTCCCTATAATCTTGTTGCTAGTTGCTTGTTTTAACTCCATACCATCATCAAAGTTTTGAATTCTAAAATTTTTTACCAGCACGTCAGACCTGTCAGAAAGATCCATACCTAAACCTGCTCCTCCTCCATCTAGTACAGGCTTCTCTTTCCCAACCCCAATCAACTTAATATTATCCGTATTAATCTCGACGTTTTCTTCATAAGGAGTACCATCTTCTTTTGGTTTTACTAAGATAATATCTCCTTCTACCGCTGCATCAACTGCATCTTGAATCTCAGGAAATTCATCCGGTACCATAAGCGTTTTTTGGTTAAAGAAAACGATCCCTACCACGATGACGATACCGATGAAGAATACTCCAACAAACGTGAGAAGTAGAGCTGTTATTGAAAATTTATCTTTGGACGTTTTCAATCCTTCACCTCCCTAGAAAGAACGGTGTTTTTAATGACACTTTTCATCTTTCAAACACTTGTGTACAAACCTCGCAATAAGAGTGAGTGTAATTATCGCGAAAATAATCCCGATAATAAGGACGATAATCGCAGGGATGACAACCACGGCAAACCATATTTCCCCGAAACCTAATACGAGCAATGCGATGGCGATAATAATGGCGTTCGATAGTGCCAACCAACAAAGGGAGGTGCCAACTCCTTTACATGCACAACAAGCTTTTTCATCTTTAATTGTCATCATTTTTCACCTCATTTTGTATTTTTAATCTAACTCACCATACTACCTTATGACGGATGACACCTAATTATGTTCTTAATAGGATCCACTAAAAAAAGGATCTGACAGGAATGCTCCTCAAAAATAAAAAGCACCCCGAAGGATGCTACGAGTAATTAATCACAAATTTCACCTGGAAAACTTTGACTACATTTATTCCTTTTGAAATTGTTATTGGCACCCGGTCCGGTCCTTTAGGTTGCTATAACCTCCCGGTGAATGCCGAGAGGTTATTATGGATTAGGGTGTTCAGTTTTTAACACTTGAGATGAGAAACTTCTTGTAATTGTAATACTTTTAGAGTAAGGTCAACGACGATTTTTTCGCGTAGTCGATCAAACGTTCCATCCTTCTCTACAGGACGTGGGGAAACATCAACTTCGAAGCAATCTGCAGAGACTAATTCGCAAAATGGTTGCTCATTATAAACAACACTATTTTCAAAAGAGTATTTATCTTGGCGCGGAGACATCCCGTCTTTCGGATTAATAAATCGACTAACGTAGTCTGAAGATTTCTCTAGAATGATTGGAGTGAAAAAATCAGTCACTCCTAGACCTACAAAACCAGAAAATGCAACATCAGCAATTTTATCACGAAGAGCTCCCTCACCTTTATTTGTAGCATATTCAATATTTTTCCGAATAAATCCTTCTACAAATAATTTTGCTTTCATTACTTGGCTCTCCGTGTCAAATTCAGGTACAACTTTACATTGCGTTAGGAATATATCTTTTCTTACTCGCTTAATTTCAGTTGCTGGTGGCTCAAGTTCAATCGTTGCTTCTGTAACGATTTGCATTTTGGGTTCTGCTACTACAACTGGAACTTTTATCAACTTTACTTTAACCTCTTTTTCACATGTACTGTCATCGATGGTATTGTTTTCATCGAAGGTATTGTTTTCATCAGCAGGTTCATCCGCTTGGATATTAGTGCCCGCATTATCAAACACACAGTTGGAACGGACACAGTTGTCCGTTGTGAGGGCTTGTAATAAGATGCCATCCCTCTCGTTTTCTTTAACGATGTTGTTGTCGATAAGGTTTTCTGATGTTCCCTGATCGTCTGACTCTAACCGTATCCCGTCTCCTCGATTCCCTTTCACGTGATTGTTGACAACATTGTTTCTAGGGTCATTGCCTTCTATTTCAATCCCTGTACCATTATCACAAATGTGATTCCCATAAATAACGTTATCGTTGCCATCTACTTTGAAACCCTCTCCCGCGTTTCCACAAACGTCATTTTCAAATGCTAACGCCCGATTCTCCTCAAGTTCAATACCAGAGCTATTCTTTATGGCTTGATTACACAGAAGCATGCTAAAATCTCCGACTTCAAACCCATCACTTCCATTACCCTGGGCCAGACATTTAAAATATAACGTATGGTCTGCAAATACACTAAAGAAACCATCAGATCTGTTTTCAAAAGCCTGACATTCGATGAAATAGTTGTTATTACTGTTAGTATCAAACCCCTCGCTATTACCGCTCGCAAAACACTTCAACACTAAATTGCGTTCACCAACATTAATATCGATTCCATCATTCTCATTATCCTTAGCCTCAACTTGACGAATGATATTAGCGTTAGAGCGAATATCTATGCCCTCTACACTAAACTTCTGTACCGTGAGGCATTCAACGGTCGTTTGGTCAGACCCCGGCGGAATCTCTATCCCATCAGCCGTTGTCGAAACACTACCGTCAATAATCGTCTTTCCCATTCCTGCACCAATAATCCTTAAGCGCGGAATAGGTGTTTGAGTATTTGTATTTTCAACCCTAAACCCCGCAAACGTCCCAGTTTCAATTCTAATCGTGTCACAAGCTTTAGCGCCATTAATCGCGTCTTGGATAGATTCACCGGGCTGCACTGTAAAAACCGTCATTGTTTTTACCCCCTATTTTTTTTCTCCATTTATACCTTATGACACCAAAATGAAAAAATAACTGATCTCATCAACCATTTGGTCGGCTTTGTCAACATCAAGGTTTCCAACCAAAATAACCTGAGTCCTTTACAAGCTAGAACTCAGGCTGCTTTAAATATGCTTTTTTTATTTGTCTACTTGACAGGGGTCACTACAGAATGCCACGAGTGATCAATTACATATACCGGAAGGGTCACTCATATCACATTTGTTCCCTTTGAAAGTGTTTAGAGGAGGTGTGATATTTAGATCGTTAATATCGAAAGTAAGAACCCCATCTCCATTACCGAACGCACGATTAAAGAACACATCATTGTCGTTTGAACCTGCATCTAATAAAATACCATTATCCTCATTTTCATTAAAAGTATTCCCTTTAATCATGTTGCTATCTGAAAGGTTTATGGACATACCATTATCCTCATTTTCATTAAAAGTATTCCCTTTAATCATGTTGCTATCTGAAAGGTTTATGGACATACCATTATCCTCATTTTCATTAAAAGTATTCCCTTTAATCATGTTGGTATCTGAAAGGTTTATGAAAATACCATTATTATCATTCTCATTAACGTTATTCCCTTTAATCATGTTGCTCTCGGAACTGTTTATGAACATACCAGAAGCAGTATTCTCATTAACGTTATTTCTTTTAATCATGTTGCTCTTTGAAGTGCTCAAGCGAATACCAGAAGAATCATTCTCATTAACGTTATTTCCTTTAATCATGTTGCTCTCTGAAAGGCTTAAGAACATACCATTATCATTCCCAATAACGCTATTCCCTTTAATTATGTTTCTCTCTGAAATGTTTAAGCGAATACCAGAAGAAACATTCTCATTAACGTTATTTTCTTTAATTATGTTGTTATCTGAATTTAATAATATCCCATTAAAACTAAAGTTTTGAATAATAAAATTCTGCACCAGCCCGCCAGTATTATTAATAGTTATACCATTGCCCGGTTCATTCGTTCCATCTAGTACGGGTTTCTCTTTCCCTATTCCTATTAGCTTGATATTATTTTTAGCAATGACTAGATTTTCCTCATAAGGGCCACCACTGGCTTTTACTAATATAATATCTCCAGGATCAGCGTCATCGACTGCATCTTGAATGGAACCACCATCAACCACGATTGTTTTTTCGTTAAAGAACAAGATACCTCCCACGATGACGACACCGATGAAGAGTACCCCAATAAACGTGAGAAGTAGAACTGTTACTGAAAATTTGTCTTTGGACGTTTTCAATCCCTCACCTCCATACACTGTTTTCTAAACGTTGTTTCAGTAGTGATGCTTTTTATCTTTCAAACAGTGGAAGACAAACTTAACAATAAGAAAGAGGGTAATGACTGCAAAAATAATCCCTATAATCAGGACGATAATTGCTGGGATAACAACCACGAGGTCCCATATTTCTCCGAAACCTAATACCAACAATGCTGTTGCAATAATAATGGCGTTCGATAAGGCAGCCCACCAAAGCGCCGTGCCAACTCCTTTACATGCACAACACGCTTTTTCTTCTTTAACGGTTATCGTTTTCTACCTCATTTTTTATTTTTACTGACATCTAGTTCACCTTTTACCTTATGAGGGACGACATCTAATTATGTTCTTGATAGGACCCGGTAAAAAGTGATCTAATAGGAATTCTCCTCAAATTAAAAAAGCACCCCGAAGGATGCTAAGAATAATTAATCACAAATTTCACCTGGAACACTTAGACCACATTTATTCCCTTTGAAATTGTTGAGAGGAGATGTGACATTTAGATCTTCGATATCTAAATTACCATTACCGAACGCACGATTTCCGAAAACATCATTGTCGTTAGTATCATCCTCTAAGAGAATACCATCAAAATCATTATTATTAGCGTTATTTCCTGTAAACATGTTGCCATCTGAATCTGCTACGTGAAAGCCATTAAAATCATTATCAAAACCATTATCATTAGCGATATTTCCTTTAAAAAAGTTGCCATCTGAACCGGCTAAGGAAATACCATCCTCATCATTATCATTAGAGGTGTTTCCTTTAAACATGTTGCCAGATGAATTGCTTAAGAAAATACCCGCTTGTGCATTATGAAAAGAGGTATTCTTTTTAAACATGTTGTCATTTGAACTTTCTAATAAAATACCATCAAGATTATCATTAACGTTATTTCCTTTAAACATGTTGTCAGATGAATTTTCTAAGGAAATACCCTCAACATCATGATCATTAACGGTATTCTTTTTAAACATGTTGCCATTTGAACCTTCTACTAAAATACCAGCAGCATTATTATTAACGTTATTTCCTTTAAACATGTTGCCATTGGAATTCTCTAAAAGAATCCCAAGATTAGAAAAGTCTCGAACAATAAAATTTTTCACCACCACGCCGGAAATATCAATAAGGGTTATACCATCAGGTCCCTGCGTCTCTCCATCTATCACAGGTTTCTCTTTCCCAACCCCAATCAACTTAATATTATCCGTATTAATCTCGACGTTTTCTTCATAAGGAGTACCATCTTCTTTTGGTTTTACTAAGATAATATCTCCTTCTACCGCTGCATCAACTGCATCTTGAATCTCAGGAAATTCAACCGACGGCACCATGAGTACTTTTTCGTTAAAGAAAAGGATCCCTGCCACTATGACGACACCGATCAAGAGTACCCCGACAAACGTGAGTAGTATAGCCGGCACTAAACACTTGTTTTTAGAAGTTTTCAATCCTTCACCTCCTACAATCGCGAAAGAACGGTGTGTTCAGTGACACTTTTCATCTTTCAAGCATTTAAAGACAAACTTAGCAATAAGAAAGAGGGTAATGACTGCAAAAATAATCCCTATAATCAGGACGATAATTGCTGGGATCACAACCACGAGGTCCCATATTTCTCCGAAACCTAATACCAACAATGCTATTGCAATAATAATGGCGTTCGATAAGGCAGCCCAACAAAGAGCCGTGCCAACTCCTTTACATGCACAACAATCTTTTTCATCGATCACAGTTTTCCACCTCTTTTTTTATTTTTACTGATCATCTAACAATGATATCTCCTGTATTGGCTTCATCGACTGCCTGTTGATCGTGGCAAAATCATCAGGCACGACGATTGTTTTTTCGTTCAAGAGTATGACCCCAAACACGATGAGGACACCTAAGAAGAACCCCCCAACAAAAAAGTAAGCAGTATAGCCGCCACCAAACCCTTGTTTTTTGACGTTTTCCACTCTTCACCACCCTACAATTGAGAAGGAACGGTGTTTCAGTGACACTTGTCATCTTTCAAGCATTTGAAGACAAACTTAAAAATAAGAAAGTGGGTAATGACTGCAAAAATAATCCCTATAATCAGGACGATAATTGCTGGGATAACAACCACGAGGTCCCATATTTCTCCGAAACCTAGTACGAGCAATGCTGTTGCAATAATAATGGCATTCGATAAGGCAGCCCAACAAAGCGCCGTACCCACTCCTTTACATGCGCAACAATCTTTCTCTTCTTTAATTGTCATCGTTTTTCACCTCATTTTGTATTTTTAATCTGACTCACCTTACTACCTTATGACGGACGACACCTAATTATGTTCTGCTTTGGGACCATGTAGATTGATAGACGATAATATATCGAAAACTTCTTGTTCTCACATCTATCTATGTCATTTTTGTCCCAGTTTCTCTAATACGTGAATGTATTTCCCATTCAAACATCCATTCGCTTCTGTTTTCAATTAATCATTCCTCTTCAAAATTAAATGCTTGATAGGATCAGCTAAAAAAAGGGACCCTACCGCATCTTTATCAAGCTAAGATAGGGTAATAAAAAGGAAAAAGCACCCCGAAGGATGCTACGTCTGATCAATTACAAATATTAGGTTGGTTACTAGTATCACATTTATTACCTTTGAAATTGTTGGCATCAAGATCTCTGATATCTAAACCATTACCGAACGCACGATTAAAGAACACATCATTTTCGTTAGAAGCAGCATTTAAGGAAATGCCATCGACACCATTATCATTAACGGTATTTCCTTTAATTATGTTCCTAGACGATTGGAATAATTGTATACCATCGGCCTCACTATTATTAACGGTATTCCCTTTCATCATGTTACTAGCTGAATTAGATAAGTTAATACCATTCAAAAAATTACCATTAACGGTATTCCCTTTCATCATGTTGCTTTCTGAATTGGATAAGTCAATACCATTACTATTATTATCATTAACAATATTTCCTTTCATAATGTTGTCATTTGAACTGATTAATTCAATACCATGTTCCCCATCACCATTCCCATTCCCATTAACGATATTCCCTTTCATCATGTTGCTACCTGAACCGTTTAAGAAAATACCATCATTCTCATTATCCTGAACGGTATTTCCTTTCATCATGTTTTTATTTGAATTGCCTAATACAATACCACCACCAACAAGAACACCACCACCATTCTCCTTAACGATATTCTCTTTGATTATGACGTTGTCTGAATTGGATAAGAAAAAACCTTCCTCATTAAATTTTTGAATAATAAAATTCTGCACCAACACGCCAGACCTGTCAGTAAGATCTATACCTCTACCAGTACTTAGTATAAAATCTCCTTCTAATACAGGCTTCTCTTTCCCTATCCCAATCAGCTTGATATTATCTTCATCGATGACGACGTTTTCCTCATAAGGAGTACCATCTTCTTTTGTTTTTACTAAGATAATATCTCCTGGCTTGGCATCAGTGACTGCAGCTGAAATTGTAGGAAATTCATCCGGCACTACGAGTGTTTTTTCGTTAAAGATAAGGATCCCTGCCACGATGATGATACCGATGAAGAGTATCCCAACAAACGTGAGAAGTAGAGCCGGTACTGAACCTTTGTCTTTGGACGTTTTCAATCCCTCACCTCCTACAATCGAGAAAGCACGGTGTTTTCAGCAGTGATGCTTTTTATCTTTCAAACATTTGAAGACAAACTTAGCAATAAGAACATGTGTAATCACTGCAAAAATAATCCCTATAATAAGAACGATAATTGCGGGGATGACAACCACGGCAAACCATATTTCTCCAAATCCTAATACGATCAATGCTGTGGCGATAATAATGGCGTTCGATAGTGCCAACCAACAAAGGGCAGTGCCTACGCCTTTACATGCACAACAATCCTTTTCTTCTTGAATGGTCATGGCTTTTCAGCTCCTTTTTATCCGTCATTTATACCTTATGCCACCAGGATGAAAAAAATAGCTGGTTTCAATAACGATTTTAGAAGGAATCAGGATTCGATGGACTTTCCTTACAGAGCATATGCCGTTTCAAGGTTTCCACCTTCCTTCACCAAATATTTATCTACTAATGTTCGGTTCGACCTGCGGCGATCCTATCCGCCTAAAACAAAAAAAACACCCGCGAAGGGTGCTAAGAGTGATCAATTACAAATAACAGCTGGAAAACTAGTGCCACATTTATTCCCTTTGAAAGTGTTGAGAGGAGGTGTGATATTTAGATCATTGATATCGAAAGAAAGAACCCCATCACCATTACCGAATGCACGATTAACGAAAACATCATTGTCGTTAGAATCAACAGATAAGAAAATACCATTATCATCATTATTATTAGCGGTATTCCTTTTAATCACGTTTTTGTTAGAAGATAACCGTAAACTTATACCTTCACCCCCATTACCCTTAACGTTATTCCCTTTAATCATGTTGTTATTTGAATTTGCTAAGTCTATACCATCATCATTCCTATTAATGGTATTTCCTTTAACCATGTTACCATCTGAACTGCTTAAGAAAATACCATCAAAATTATCATTAATGGTATTCCCTTTAATCATGTTACCACCTGAACCACCGCTTAAAAGAACACCATCACTATCATTCCCATTAGAGGTATTCCCTTTAATCATGTTACCATCTGAACTGCTTAAAAAAACACCTTCAGCTCCATTCCCATTAAAGGTATTCCCTTTAATCATGATGCTAGATGAACTAGATAATTGAATACCTTCATCCCCATTATCATTAATATTATTCCCTTTAATCATAATGCGGTCTGAACTGTCTAAGAATATACCCTCATCATCAAAATTTCGAATAATAAAATTCTTCACTAGCACACCAGAAGTGTTAGTAAGAGTTATACCACCACCTCCCACCACAGTGTCTCCATCTAGTACAGGCTTCTCTTTGCCTATCCCAATCAGCTTGATATCCTCTGTAATAATAGTAACGTTTTCCTCATAAGGAGTCCCATCTTCTTTTGTTTTTACTAAGATGATATCTCCTGGATCGGCAGCAGTGACTGCAGCTGAAATCGTAGGAAATTCATCAGGCACTAAGAGTGTTTTTTCGTTAAAGAAAAGGATCCCTGCTACGATGACGACACCTAAGAAGAATACCCCAACAAACGTGAGTAGTAGAGCTATCGCTGAAAATTTGTCTTTGGACGTTTTCAATCCCTCACCTCCCTACAATCGAGAAAGCACGGTGTTTTCAGCAGTGATGCTTTTTATCTTTCAAACATTTGAAGACAAACTTAGCAATAAGAACGTGTGTAATCACTGCAAAAATAATCCCTATAATAAGAACGATAATCGCAGGGATAACAACCACAGCAAACCATATTTCTCCGAAACCTAATACGATCAATGCTGTAGCGATAATAATGGCGTTCGATAAGGCAGCCCAACACAGCGCCGTACCTACTCCTTTACATGCACAACAAGCTTTTTCTTCTTCAATTGTCACAGTCTTTCACCCCATTTTTTATTTTCAGTCTAATTCACCTTTTACCATATGACTGACGACACCTAATTATGATCTTGATAGGACTCGCTAAAAAGGATCAAACAGGAATTTCCCTAAAACTAAAAAGCACCCCGAAGGATGCTACATCTACTTAATTACAAATATTAGGTTGGTTACTAGAATCACATTTATTCCCTTTGAAATTGTTATTGGAATCGCCATCAAAGATATCGAAAGTCTCGTTATCGAACGCACGATTAAAGAAAACATCATTGTTGTTAGCATTAACATTCAAAAAAATACCATTATCTCCATTATCATTAACGGTATTCCCTTTAATCTTGTTACTAGACGATTGGAATAAATCTATACCATTATCCCCATTATCATTCACTTTATTTCCTTTGATTAGGTTGATATTTGAATCATTTAAGTCCATACCATCATCACCATTATAAATAACGTTATTCCCTTTAATCATGTTGGTAGATGAGTTGCTTAATGCAATACCATCAAAAGTATTATCAATCACTTTATTCCCTTTTATCATGTTGCTATTTGAAGTGGATAAGAAAATACCATCAGAACCATTGTCATTAACCATATTCCCTTTAATCATGTTGCTAGCTGAATTGTTTAAGTCCATACCATCAAGACCATTCTCATTAATGGTATTCCCTTTAATCATGTTGCTAGCTGAATTGTCTAATAAAAAACCCTCACCATCATTCTCATTAACGGTATTCTCTTTAATCATGTTGCTATTTGAATTGATTAAGAAAATACCATCGCTCGCAAAGTTTTGAACAATAAAATTCTGCACCAGCACGCCAGAAGTGGTATCAATCGTTATACCATCAGCTCCCACCACAGTATCTCCATCTAGTACAGGTTTCGTTTTCCCTATCCCAATCAGCTTGATGTTTTTTTTATCAATGATGACGTTTTCCTCATAAGGAGTACCATCTTCTTTTGTTTTTACTAAGATAATATCTCCTGGATCGGCAGCAGTGACTGCAGCTGAAATCGAAGGAAATTCATCCGACGGCACCATGAGTGTTTTTTCGTTAAAGAACACGATCCCTCCCACGATGACGATACCTAAGAAAATCACCCCAACAAACGTGAGAAGGATAGCCATCACTAAACCCTTGTTTTTTGAACTTTTCAATCCTTCACCTCCCTATAATCGAGAAGGAACGGTGTTCAACAGTGATCTTTCAAACATTTGAAATCTAGTTCACTTGTACCATATGAGGGAAGACATCTAATTATGATCTTGATAGGACTCGCTAAAAAGGATCAAACAGGAATTTCCCTCAAACTAAAAAGCATCACGAAGGATGCTAATTCTGATCAATTTAAAACAGTTTATCGAAAACCGTAAGAAAACACCTCCGAAAGTGATTTATATTGTCCCACTAATTTAGTTAGTCCACCATACCACCTGTGCATCTTTTACCGAACTAATCCTCTTTACGATCCGTTATCAACATATATCCTGGTGCATGGGTAATCATTATTGATGGTTTTACCTGCAAACCAACATACTGAGGAGTTACACCACAAGCCCAAAAAACCGGAACCATTTCCTCTGTTGAAAAGGGTGTAAACTCACCATAATCCGGCATCGATAGATCGTTAATTCCAATTTTACTAGGGTCACCAATATGTACTGGTCCACCATGAGCATGTGGGAATTTTTCCGTAATCGCAATGACTTGTTCAACGAGGTCCTTTTTGATCGCCCTCATACTAACAACCATGGAGCCATGAAACCGTCCTGCATTTCTACATTTGATATTCGTCTGATACATCGGAACTACTTTATTCATTTCTTGATGTAAAAGGCTAATTCCAGCTTCATTTAATGCTTTCTCAAAAGTAAAACTGCAACCGAGAAGAAACGTAACAAAATCATCACGCCAATAAGCCTTAATGTCTAAGACCTCATCAACAAGCTCACCATTCTTATAAATACGATATTTTGGAATATCCGTGCGTATATCTGCATCCGCAATAGATGGACTTCCTTCTCCCTGCTCGATCACATCGACAATCGGACAAGGAATTGGATTTCTATGACAAAACAGAAGAAATTCAAATGCGTATTCTGCTGGAAGTATAATCATATTCGCCTGAAGATATCCATCACAAAGGCCTGAGGTACTTATTACATCCTTATTTTCGCGAAAACGCAGCCGCATCTCTTTTGGTGATAATAACTTAGACATTTATTCCACTCCTAAACTATGGGTTCATTATATAATAGGAAGCAAGTTGATTTCAGGGGGGTATGTACGAGTCATTAATAGAAACTCCAAATACATTATATTTAATGCTGAATTTTCTGTCAATAAGTTCTGACAACATTACCTTAAAAGAACAAAAATAGAGTCACCCCTTTCCAAAAGGTTGGGTTCATCGAATCTTTTTTCCTTTGTGCTGGGAAAAGGCAGTCGAGAGATGAATATCGTTCGTATCAATGGGAGCGGAACGCAGTGAACATAAGGAATGGACAAAATTGATGCACTCGATTCCCTCTTGATTCAACACTTAACTCCGCTTGAAGTGGGAGTATCGGAGAAAACCGATAAAAAAAGCACCCCGAAGGATGCTACCGTCTGATCAATTACAAATATTAGGTTGGTTACTAGTATCACATTTATTCCCTTTGAAATTGTTGGTACCGAGATTTTCGATATCGAAAAAAGGTAAAACTCCATTACCGAACGCACGATTAACAAACACATCATTTTCGTTAGAAACAGCATTTAAGAAAATACCATCTTCACCATTACCATTAATGGTATTCCCTATAATCTTGTTACTAGATGAATTGTTTGTGAGAAGGATACCATCAGTAGTATTATTATTAGCGGTATTCCCTGTAATCGTGTTTTTATTTGAATTGTCTAAGTTTATACCCTCATTAACATTCATTAGTGGTATTGTTTTTAATGAGGTTGCTATCTGAATCATCTAATTCTATACCTTCCTCCCCATTTCCATTAACGGTATTCCCTTTAATTATGTTTTTATTTGAATTGCCTAAGTCTATACCCTCATTAACATTACCATTAGTGGTATTCTCTTTAATTAGATTTCCATCTGAATTTTCTAATTCTATCCCCTCATCCCCATTTCCATTAACGATATTCCCTTTAATCATGTTGCTATTTGAATTGTTTAAGAAAATACCATCGCTCGCAAAGTTTTGAACAATAAAATTCTGCACCCGCACGCCAGAAGTGGTATCAATCGTTATCCCATCAACTCCCACCACAGTATCTCCATCTAGTACAGGTTTCGTTTTCCCTATCCCAATCAG
>NZ_JBFMIA010000211.1:0-256 GCF_040801915.1 Jeotgalibacillus marinus
CTTCCTTTTTTCCTCTTTCTCCTTTCCCCTTTTCCCTTCTCTTCTCTCCCCCCCCTTTCTTCCTTTTCTCTTTCCCCCTTTTTTTCCCCTCTTCCCTCTCCCTTCTTTTCTTTTCTTTTCCTCTCTCTTTTCCCCCTTTCCCCTTCTCTTTTCCCCCCCCCCTCTCCCCCTCTTCTCCCCCCCTCCCCTTTTCTTTCTTTTCCCCCCCCTTCCTTTCTTCTTCCTTCTCCCTTTCTTCCTCCCTCTCCTTTCCCCC
>NZ_JBFMIA010000212.1:0-255 GCF_040801915.1 Jeotgalibacillus marinus
ATGGCATCGTAAATCTCTTGGTGCTCATCGATTAAAAAAGGACGCTTATGATAGACGACCGTCTTACGGAATAAATAAATAATTGACTGCATTCGATCGATGATGTCGATCATCACCGGGTTTCTGCTCGCTTGGACGATCAGGTCGTGAAATTTTTTATTAGCATTCATGATTTCTTCCACTGTTCCTGTTCGCCCCATGTGAATGCATTCGGAGAGTAACGCAAGATCCTCCTCTGACATATACGTAGCAGCG
>NZ_JBFMIA010000029.1:0-22397 GCF_040801915.1 Jeotgalibacillus marinus
GCCTGCCTGTCACGCAGGAGATCGCCGGTTCGATCCCGGTCGGGACCGCCATTTTCCATGAATTCATTCATGGTTATTTTTTTTGAGAAAAAAGAGTATAAACCCCTGATTTAACAAGGGATGAGTGGTTTGTACTTTGCCTTTTATATAAAATAATGTACACTTAAAAATAGAAGTATCAAAAGACTGACTCCGAGTGGGTGAGTTTTTTTTGTTGAAAAACTCGTTTTCTTCATAGTTTGGTGAAGATTTATGGTAAAGGAGTTAAGAAAATGATCTATAAATGGTATTCAAGTCATCCTGATGAAACAGCCTATTTCGCAGAAAAACTAGGAAGCCTATTGCAGGCGGGTGATGTGCTTTTGCTTGAGGGTGATTTGGGGGCAGGAAAAACCACATTTTCAAAAGGGATTGCTAAAGGACTTGGTGTGGAGCGCAATGTGAACAGTCCAACTTTTACAATTATGAAAGAATATATAGGAAGAATTCCGTTGTATCATATGGATGTATACAGACTAGGTGAAGATGGTGAAGATTTAGGGTTTGATGAATATTTTGAAGGTGAAGGTGTGTGTATTGTTGAATGGGCACATATAATAGAAGAACAATTACCTTTAGAGCGATTAGAAATATCAATTTTTCACGACAGTGAATTTTCGAGACGATTTGAGTTTCTACCAATTGGTACAAGGTATGAAGAGATATGTAAGGAGATAATGAAATGAATGTTTTAGTAATTGATACATCAAATTTTCCACTCGCGATTGCTGTAATGAATGAGGATGAAGTGATTGCAGAAATGATGATAAACATAAAGAAAAATCATTCAATTCAAGCTATGCCTTTAATTGAAACGATGCTTAAGGCTGCAAATTTGGCACCTAAAGAGATGGATAGAATTGTGGTCTCAATGGGACCTGGTTCTTATACGGGGGTTAGAATTGGGGTAACAATGGCCAAAACGCTTGCCTGGACGTTGAATATCCCTGTTGTTGGTGTATCGAGTTTGGCAGCGATTACAGGTGCTGGTAGGCATTTTAATGGACTTGTTTGTCCTGTATTTGATGCGAGAAGAGGGCAGGTCTATACTGGTTTGTATCAGTTTGAAAATCATGGTCTTGTTGCTGTTGAAGAGGACACCAATATTTTAATGGATTCTTGGATTGAAAAGTTAGCTGAACGAACTGAAAAGATTTTGTTCACTGGTAAAGATATTGCAGTTTTTTGGGAGGCAATTCAAAATAAATTGGGTGATCGCGCTGTGCGCTCTGCGCTGACAGAAAATGTTCCTCGAGCGTCTGAAATCGGTTTAGCAGGAATGGCGATGGAGCCTGGGGAAGTGCATGGTTTAGTTCCAAATTACATTCGTTTAGCTGAAGCAGAAGCAAAGTGGATTGAGCGTCAACAGCAAGGTAAAGTGAATGACTGACATTCGATTTCGGTGGATGACCATAGAAGACATTGATTCAGTAATGGCTGTTGAAGAGGAATCATTTACTGTTCCTTGGAGAAGAGAAGCTTTTGAAAATGAGTTGATGATTAACCAGTTTGCTAAATACTTGCTTTTAGAAGTAGAGGGTGAAGTTGTTGGTTATTGTGGATTGTGGTTGATTATGGACGAGGCACACATAACCAATGTAGCAGTTGTTCCTCGTTTAAGAGGGCATAAGCTGGGAGAAGCTTTGATGAAGAAAGTGGTTAAATTGGCGATTGAAACAGGGGCTAAGACGATGACTCTGGAAGTTCGCGTGAGTAATCACATCGCCCAATCCCTCTATCGTAAGCTTGGTTTTTCAGACGGTGGTATTCGAAAAAATTATTATTCAGATAATCAGGAGGATGCGTTAGTCATGTGGGTGAATTTTAAATGACACAAGATACGTTGATATTGGGAATTGAAACAAGTTGTGATGAAACAGCAGCTGCAATTATTCGAAATGGAACGGAAATCGTTTCGAATGTAGTATCATCTCAAATTGAGAGTCATAAACGCTTTGGTGGAGTTGTACCAGAGATTGCTTCCCGACACCATGTTGAGGAAGTGACGCTTGTCATTCAGGAAGCGCTTGATCAAGCAAAAATTGATATAGAAGATGTTGATGCAATTGCGGTAACGGAAGGACCTGGACTTGTTGGTGCTTTGCTTATTGGTGTGAATGCTGCTAAGGCAATTGCATTTGCACATGATATCCCACTTGTAGGTGTTCATCATATCGCAGGCCACATTTATGCGAATAGACTCATCCAAGAGATGTCTTTTCCATTGTTGTCGCTTGTCGTATCGGGAGGACATACAGAGCTTGTATATATGAAGGAGCATGGCTCATTTGAAGTTATTGGCGAAACGCGAGATGATGCAGCAGGTGAAGCGTATGATAAGGTAGCAAGAACGTTGAATCTCCCGTATCCAGGTGGTCCACATATCGATCGACTTGCTCAAAAAGGACAACCCAAAATTAAGCTACCACGAGCATGGCTTGAAGAAGGATCGTATGATTTTAGTTTTAGTGGATTAAAATCTTCGGTGATCAATACGCTTCACAATGCCGAACAACGTGGAGAAATCATTGATGCAGAGGATTTGGCGGCTAGCTTTCAAGAAAGTGTTGTAGATGTATTGGTTACAAAAACAGCCAGAGCAGTGAAAGAATATGAAGTAAAGCAGCTACTGATAGCTGGTGGAGTTGCTGCTAATAAAGGACTGCGACAAAAGCTTGATGAGATATTTGGTGAGATGGATGGGATTGAGTTGATTATTCCACCATTATCACTTTGTACTGACAATGCGGCGATGATTGGTGCGGCTGGTACTGTGCTTTATGAAAAAGGGAAGCGAGCTGATTATGGATTAAATGCGAATCCGGGGCTAGAGCTTCGATAATAGAGGGTATATTGAACGGTCTAGCATGTAAAAAGTGCTGGACCGTTTTTGTTATAAAGAACAATAAATGTGAGTGAGAAGCTTATAAATTTGTAAGAACATTTTAACTTGTTCACAATATGTGTATAACCTGTTAGTAAGTTTATTTAACTTGTGTAAAAATGATTTATAAGTGGGGATGTCGTGATCTATGACTGGTGGGGATATCTATCGATCGAGCTGTGGATAATGTGGAAAAACTAAATAAATACCGATGGAAAGGTGTGTGTAATGTGTATAACCCTGTGGATTGTTATAGTTTAATCCTTTTTTAAAGTGTAAACGGTTTATTTACAAAAAAGACGATTGAAAATAATTTTTCAATCGTCACAAACTAACTTTGTTATTCCACTAATTCTTCTTCAAGCTCAGCCCATTCCTCCAGCAATCTATCCATCGTGACTTTGTTTTGCTCAATTGACGCATTACACTCCATAACTCGTTCGTGATCTTGAAAAATTTCAGGATCACATAATAGTTTTTCTTTTTCTTTTATTTGATCTTCAAGTTTTGTAATTTGAAGTTCTATTTCTTCTAATCTTCTACGTTTTTGACGTTCTTTTCGTTTTTGTTCTTTATCTAATTGAAACTTATTTTTATCCGTTTGTACCGACTTATCTTGCTGTTGTGAAAAAGATGAATTTTCGAGTTCGTAAGCTTCAAGTTCTGCCTGTTCTTGCTTTTTCTCTTTGTAATAATCGTAGTCACCCAAAAATTCAGTAGCACCATCAAGGGACATTTCCAAAACCTTGGTGGCAATCCGATTGATAAAATAGCGATCGTGTGAAACAAATAAGATTGTCCCAGGAAAATCCATTAATGCATTTTCTAAGATTTCCTTGCTATCAAGATCTAAGTGGTTTGTAGGCTCATCTAAAATTAAAAAATTTGATTGTTGCATCATGAGTTTAGCTAAAGCGAGTCTAGCTTTTTCCCCACCACTTAACGTAGAAACTGGTTTTAACACATCTTCTCCAGAGAATAGAAAGTTACCTAAAATCGTCCGTATATCTTTCTCGTTTTTCATCGGATAGTCGTCCCAGAGTTCATTAAGAACCGTTTTTTTGGAATGTAACTCTGCTTGTTCTTGGTCATAATACCCAACCGTAACATTAGAACCGTAGCGTATTTCACCATTTAGAGGGGTGAGTTTTTTTACGATCGTTTTCAGCAACGTAGATTTCCCCACTCCATTTGGACCTATTAGGGCAATATTATCCTGTCTTGCAATGGCTGCAGTTAGTTGTGATGACACAGCTTCTTCATAACCGATAGAAAGGTTTTGTAGCTTCAAGACATCATTGCCACTTTGTCGATCGATACTAAATGAAAAGTTTGCTGATTTCTCGTCGCCTTGTGGTCGATTTAGTTTTTCCATTTTCTCTAGTTTTTTTCTGCGGCTTTGTGCCTGCTTAGTAGTCGACGCACGGACAAGATTTCGCGCGATAAAATCTTCCATTTTCATGATTTCTTCTTGTTGTTTATCGAACTCTTTTAATTCACGCTCATAGTTTTGTGCTTTTTGATCAAGATAAAAGCTGTAGTTCCCGTGGTATTTTCGTGATCGATGCCTTGAAAGTTCCACGACTTGATTCACAACTTTATCAAGGAAATAGCGGTCATGTGAAACGATTAAAATAGCCCCAGGATAACCTTGTAGATAGTTTTCAAGCCAAGAAAGTGTTTCAATGTCTAGGTGGTTCGTAGGCTCATCCAAAATCATGACGTCTGGTTTCGTTAATAAAAGCTTACCCAAGGCTAGACGTGTTTTTTGTCCGCCGCTTAAAGATGAAATAGGCGTATTGTAATTAAAATCTTGGAAGCGTAGACCGTGTAAGACAGAGCGAATATCAGCTTCGTATTGATAACCACCCATTTCTTTAAATTGCACTTGAAGTTCATCGTACTCTTTCATTAAGCGATCATAACGCTCTTGGTTTTCATAAATCGAAGGATCTGCCATTTGTTGCTCCTGCGATCGTAGGTCTTTTTCCATTTTTTTAAAATGATCAAAGACTTGGAGCATCTCATCCCAAATTGAAAGTTCTGATTCCAAGCCACTATGTTGTTCAAGGTAGCCCATCGAAACTTCTTTTGGTTTAATTATCTCGCCTTGGTCGTGTGATAATTGACCAATGATCATTTTTAATAGCGTCGATTTCCCCGCACCGTTGCGCCCGACTAAAGCGATACGATCTTTTGTTTGAACTTCAAGCTTTATATTAGAAAGAATCTCTTCAGCACCAAAAGCTTTAGAGAGTTGATTAACTTGTAATAATATCATCGTTTAGCCACCTCAATTTTCTTCCTTTAGTGTATCGCAACAAAGAACGTCAAGGCAATATACTGGATTTGTGAAAAAATTGCAATCTTTGCACTGTGCCCAAATAATAGTGTATGATCTAATGGAATGGTTTTAAGAGCGAAGTAACAATAACTGTAACGCTCATAATTGAAAGCGCCATCAGATTTCGTTGTGACAAAAGATGCTACAAAATGTTGTGGCTACCTTTATACGTCATGCCATGAATGCATTAGGGGGAGAATGTGCATGAGTCAAGAGAAGATTAAAATTCCGCAAGCGACGGCTAAGCGACTACCATTATATTATCGATTTTTGAAAAATTTACATGCCTCAGGAAAACAACGAGTGTCGTCTAGAGAATTAAGTGACGCGGTAAAAGTAGATTCGGCAACGATTCGTCGTGATTTTTCATACTTTGGTGCGTTAGGGAAAAAAGGATATGGGTATAATGTGGATTATCTTCTAACTTTTTTCCGTAAAACGCTGGATCAAGATGAGGTAACTAAGGTAATTTTGGTAGGTGTGGGGAACCTTGGAACGGCTTTTCTTCATTATAATTTCTTGAAAAATAATAATACTAAAATCGAAATGGCTTTTGATGCAGATTCGAAAAAAGCGGGCACATCCATTGGAGATGTTCCAATTTACTCCATGGATGAGTTAGAAGAGCGAATGAACTCTAGTAAGATTGAGGTTGCGATCTTAACGGTGCCAGTAGGTCCAGCCCAAGTGATAACAGATCGACTTATACCGTTAGAAATTAAAGGAATTCTTAATTTTACACCAGCAAGGTTGAATGTACCGGATGATATCCGCGTCCACCACATTGATTTAGCAGTGGAGCTTCAGTCACTCATTTACTTTTTGAAAAATTATGACTCAGATGACGTAGAAACGTCACAATTGGAAGACACATTACAATAGCAAGTTGAGGCAGAATGATTTATGATGGTAAGGAAAGAAAGAGGAGGTGCAATCATTATGATGCCAGGTGGTATTAGCCTAGTATTTATCGCTGTCGTTGCCCTATTAATATTTGGCCCTAAGAAGCTTCCTGAATTAGGTAAAGCTGCTGGGAGCACTCTTCGTGAATTCAAGAATGCAACGAAAGGCTTAGCTGACGACGATGATGACAACAAAAAGGAAGATAAGAAGCAATAAAAACAGGATGGTGGCCATATGAACGAGAAAGGTATGTCCGTCCATGATCATATAAATGAAATAAGAAAACGACTCATTATTGTAGTCGTTTTCTTTCTATTTGCTATTGTGATCGGATTTTTTCTTGCAGAGCCTCTAATGAAATTTTTGCAATCATCCGATGAAGTACAGCAAATAACGCTCAACGCATTTAAGGTGACGGATCCAGTTAAAATTTATTTCCAAATCACCTTATTTGTTGCGTTTATCATGACGGCTCCGTTAATTTTATATCAGCTCTGGTCGTTTGTCTCTCCAGGGTTACATGAAAAAGAGCGACGTGTCACACTAAGTTATATTCCGGTATCAGCAATCCTATTTTTATTAGGACTTTCTTTTGCTTATTTTATTTTATTTCCATTTGTTTTTCGATTTATGTTCAACGTGTCTGAGAAATTAGAAATCGTACCAGTGATTGGCATCAATGAGTTTTTTGAATTTCTATTTCAAATGACGATTCCATTCGGATTTTTGTTTCAATTACCAGTTATCATGCTTTTCGTGACTCGATTGGGAATTGTCACACCGATGTTCTTGTCGAAAATTCGTAAATATTCTTATTTTGTGCTGTTTGTTGTCGCAGCTTTTGTTACACCACCCGAGCTTTTTTCGCATTTACTTGTAACGGTACCGTTGCTTGCTTTATACGAAATTAGTCTCTGGATTGCAAAAATCGGGTATCGCAAAGCCATGCAAGCAGAAGCAAAACAACGTGTCATTGAAGAGCAAGAACGACGAGAACGAATTGATCGCGAATCATAAAAAAGTAGAGGAGCCATGGCCCCTCTACTTTTTTTCTTTTATATGTTTTTTAATTTTAAAGTGGAGGAGGATCATTCGTAATCCAGAGCCAATATCAAACGTAGCAAGAGCAATGAAAAGATAAGCAAATAATCCCCAACCCGAAGTATTCACACTATTAATAGCAAAATAAGTGAAAGCAATGCCTAATAGTAGGTAAATAACTCCATGAGCGAGTGGTGATCTCATAGCACTCCTCCTATACAAGCACGTAGTAAAATAAATAAGGCTTCGCTTCGTTCAATCATTTCTTGGAGTTGATCAGCGAAAAAGAACTGAGTGAACACAACAAACGTGTTGATCGAAATGTGGGCAATGATTGGAACGATAATTCGTTTTGTATGCGCATATAAAAAGGCAAACGCAAAGCCCATAGCAGTATACATTAAAATGTGTGTGAAGTCCATATGAATCACACCAAAGATTAGCGCACTCAACATCCCTGAAATAAAGAAATTGTATTTACGGTATAACCATCCGAAAATAACACCACGAAAGACGATTTCCTCCAAAATGGGACCAAGCACAGCAATCGCAAAAGCGGCAATTGGTACATACGACATTAGATCAATGATGCTAGCTGTATTCTCTGACTCTACATCAATACCAAGAAATTGTGTTTGGATCAAACCTGCCATTGCTTGACTAAAGAAAGCGAGGAAAATCCCTAAGAATGACCACAAAACAACCTTTCCAGAAGTAGCGGGATTTCCTTCTAAAGTAAGTAGGTTATCGTGTTTATTAACGAGCAAAAGTGTAATGATTGTAGTTGTGAAAAAGCTAAAAAAGATCCAGTAACCTGCCGCAAGGTTTAACATTTTTGCAGTATCGCCGTCAGAAATATTTGACCCAATAAAATAAAACATGGGTATGCCTGCAATTCCTGAAAGTTGCATGACAATATATGCGATCAAGATAATTAGAAAGGTACGGTTCACGTGCATACTCCTTTAAATGAATTTGTCGATACATTTTATTCTACTAATAAAAGCAGATGGCATCAAATTAAACATCTTTTTAGACGAAAGAGGATCAACTCGTTCATCAAGGCATAGGGCGGCGATCAACAACAAGACTAAGCTCAAACTGGCTACGCTACATGCCAACCTTTATTTATCTACTAGCCTACTAAGTTGAGAATTTTGTCGTAAAAAAAGTAATGGTTCCTACTTGCAAAAGAAAGTAGAATTCTTTATGATAATACTTGTGTTAGCACTCTTTAGGTTTGAGTGCTAAATAGTTTACATATAATTGAGGAGGTTGTTTTACTTGTTAAAACCATTAGGTGATCGCGTAGTGATTGAGTTGGTAGAAACAGAAGAAAAAACATCAAGCGGTATCGTTTTACCAGACAGCGCCAAAGAGAAACCACAAGAGGGCAGAGTTGTTGCTATTGGTACAGGTCGTGTGCTTGAAAGTGGCGAACGTATCGCGCTAGAAGTAGTTGTTGACGATCGTATTATCTTCTCTAAATACGCAGGAACAGAAGTGAAATATCAAGGAACTGAATACTTACTTCTTCGTGAAAATGACATATTGGCAGTAATCGGTAAATAACACCAAACGCTATAATAACAATAATTTTTTAACATATGAACGTTAATATCTAATAGGAGGTTTTACTAATATGGCTAAAGACATTAAATTTAGTGAAGAAGCACGTCGCTCAATGCTAAGTGGAGTGGACCAACTTGCAAACGCTGTAAAAGTAACATTGGGACCTAAAGGACGTAACGTCGTTCTTGAGAAAAAATTTGGTTCTCCACTGATCACAAATGATGGCGTAACAATTGCGAAAGAAATCGAGCTTGAAGATGCATTTGAAAATATGGGAGCAAAGCTTGTTGCTGAAGTAGCAAGCAAAACAAATGAAATCGCTGGTGATGGTACAACGACTGCAACTGTTCTTGCTCAAGCAATGATCCGTGAAGGTCTTAAAAACGTTACAGCTGGTGCAAACCCAGTTGGCGTTCGTAAAGGAATTGAAAAAGCGGTTCAATCAGCACTTGTTGAGCTTAAAGAGATCTCAAAACCGATTGAAGGCAAAGAGTCGATTGCACAAGTTGCAGCTATCTCTTCATCAGATGAAGAAGTAGGGCAATTGATTGCTGAAGCAATGGAGCGCGTTGGTAACGATGGCGTGATTACAATCGAAGAATCAAAAGGCTTCACAACTGAACTGGATGTAGTAGAAGGTATGCAATTTGACCGTGGATATGCATCACCGTACATGGTAACAGATTCAGATAAAATGGAAGCAGTTTTAGAAAATCCATATATCTTAATCACAGACAAGAAAATCGGTAACATCCAAGAAGTGCTTCCTGTACTTGAGCAAGTTGTACAACAAGGTAAGCCACTATTGATTGTTGCTGAAGATGTTGAAGGCGAAGCACTAGCAACACTTGTTGTGAACAAACTACGTGGAACATTCAACGCAGTAGCTGTCAAAGCACCAGGCTTTGGTGACCGTCGTAAAGCAATGCTAGAAGACTTAGCTGTTCTTACTGGCGCTGAAGTGATCACAGAAGATCTAGGGCTTGACCTTAAATCAGCATCCATTTCTCAACTTGGTCGTGCAGCAAAAGTTGTTGTTTCAAAAGAAAACACGACAGTTGTTGAAGGTTCCGGAGAAGCGGACAAAATTGGATCACGTGTTGGTCAAATCCGTAATCAACTAGAAGAATCAACTTCCGAATTCGACAAAGAAAAACTGCAAGAGCGTCTAGCGAAATTGGCTGGAGGAGTAGCAGTAATCAAAGTCGGTGCAGCAACTGAAACAGAACTTAAAGAGCGTAAACTACGTATCGAGGATGCCCTAAATTCAACACGTGCAGCAGTTGAAGAAGGAATCGTATCCGGTGGTGGTACAGCGCTTGTAAATGTATACACTAAAGTAGCAGCGGTTGAAGCACAAGGCGACGTATTAACAGGAATCAACATTGTGTTGCGTGCGCTTGAAGAGCCAGTTCGTCAAATCGCTCACAACGCTGGTCTTGAAGGATCAATCATCGTTGATCGCTTGAAAAAAGAAGAGGTTGGAGTAGGCTTCAATGCAGCAAATGGCGAGTGGGTAAACATGATCGAAACAGGAATTGTGGACCCAACAAAAGTTACTCGTTCTGCACTTCAAAACGCAGCATCCGTTGCAGCGATGTTCCTAACGACAGAAGCAGTCGTTGCAGACATCCCTGAAGAAAACGCTGGTGCTCCAATGCCTGATATGGGTGGCATGGGCGGAATGGGCGGCATGATGTAATAAAAGCCCATAATAAGGTTTTATGAGCTGAATTACACATTGATGTTCATGTTTGAATACAAATTTTTTGAGAGAGGTCTTTCATCAAGTAACTAAACTTGGTGGAGGCCTCTCTTTTCATTTCTTTTGTAATATGAAGATAAATCTTTTTCGTAGTATCTTCATCGTCATTCCCCAGTTTCTCTATAATTGCTGGCAGACTAAACACCAGCCTGAGCTAACAAAGAAGTATGGGTATGTCTAAAGGAATGAGGAGTTAAATGTTTTTCCGTTGTGGAACGTTTCAAAAGTCGTTGCATTCTATTAGAAATGTGTTTAATGGTTCTCGGAAAGCCTATTTTTCTCTTAGGTATTTTTCTTCCTTTAACAGGGTTTTTTTATCAAGTTGAGCTCCAAAGCCTCTCATTCATTCAAAAGAACAAACTCATCAGCCATCGAAATAAACTCCCGCACAGCAAAAGATAAATATTTATTTTTTCTCCACACTAATCCGAGTTCTAGGCTGATACTAGAATGCTTTAATGGAATAGTAGTTATGGCAGGATCAGTAATGGATTTTGCAATTTTACTAGGTAATAAAGCCACACCCAGTTTAGCGACGACCATTTCAATCATGAAGTCTCCTTGGGAACTTTGACATACTACATTAGGATAAAATCCTTTTTTTGAACATCCATCAACAATACGATCATGTAGAGTGAAGTCTTGTCTATATAAGATAAAGGGCTCCTTTTCTAGTTTTGAAAGATCGATTGCCTTTTGTGTTGCCAGCGCATGTTCACGGTGAACAATGAGCATTAGTGGGTCATTTATGAGCCTTATCATATCAAAGTCATTTTTTTGGACGGGTAAATTACAAATTAATCCGATATCCAATGAACCATCCTCTACCCCTTGTTTGATCATTTTTGATCCGACTTCAGTTAAGATGATTTCAACCTGTGGATAAAGTTCTTTATATTCACTAATTAGTTTTGAAAAAAAAGCAGCTCCGATGATTGGGGGGATACCAATCCTGATTTCCCCTTTTTTTAAGTCCATCATATCGCTTAGTTCTGAAGTTAAGTTATTAAAAGCGTCCAGTACATTTTTTGCATTGATTAAAACTGCTTTTCCAGCATCGGTTAATTCTAGTTGCTTCGACCGGTAAAACAGTGGGACGCCCAATTCTGCTTCTAAATGTTTCACTGCTTTACTAAGGGATGGCTGAGATACGTGTAAGGTAGATGCAGCTTTTGTAAAACTTAACTGCTTCGCAACTTCTGAAAAATACTCCAAATGACGAATATCCA
Source organism: Jeotgalibacillus marinus (assembly GCF_040801915.1). Classification (NCBI taxonomy): domain Bacteria; kingdom Bacillati; phylum Bacillota; class Bacilli; order Caryophanales; family Caryophanaceae; genus Jeotgalibacillus; species Jeotgalibacillus marinus. Next base: position 11,778 of record NZ_JBFMIA010000029.1, read on the forward strand.
AAAAATCACTCCTATTTAAACATTGTTCAGCATCAACTCTTGGTTCACATTGAAGACAGATTCAAAGGAATGGGTTGCATTATAACTAAAAAGCATAATACACATTCCAAATATGTATTTTTGATATGGTTCTTTCTATTATAAGCTAGAAGGTAAGGAAGAGATAGCGAATAGGAACCATTCATTTAAGGAGGAATTTACGATGAAAGACTACGTGAAAATTGGTAATCTCCAAGTAGCTCCGGTTTTATATGAATTTATTAATGTAGAAGCGATTCCAGACAGTGGATTGTCAAGTGATGTGTTCTGGTCTGGTATTGATACCATCATCCATGATCTTGCCCCAAAAAACAAATCTCTGTTAGCTAAACGTGATGAGCTGCAAAATAAAATCAATGAGTGGCATAAAGAAAATGAAACCTTTGATCATGACTTGTATAAATCATTCTTAAGAGACGTGAATTATTTAGAGGAAGAGGTCGAAGATTTTAAAGTTACAACAGAAAACGTAGATGACGAAATCGCCATTCAAGCGGGGCCGCAGTTAGTCGTTCCAGTTAATAATGCGCGCTATGCAATTAATGCTGCTAATGCACGCTGGGGAAGCCTATACGATGCCCTGTACGGCACAGATGTGATTAGTAAAGAGGATGGCGCTGATAACAAGGGAGCGTATAATCCCATCCGCGGGAATAAAGTGATCGCCTATGCTAAAGAGTTTCTCGATCAAACAGTTCCATTGAAACAGGGATCTCACAAAGAAATAGAGGCATATACGATTGTTCGCGGTCAATTGATCGCCAAACTAAGTAATAATGGGGAAACTACCGGATTAAAAAATAATTCACAGTTTGTGGGTTATTCAGGGGGGCAGGATGAACCTGAGGCACTGTTGTTGAAGAACAATGATATTCATATAGAGATTCAAATCGATCCTAATCATCTGATTGGTCGAACAGATAATGCTGGCGTAAAAGACATCTTAATGGAATCTGCCATGACGACGATCATGGATTTTGAGGATTCTGTTGCTGCAGTGGATGCGGAAGATAAGGTGCTCGTTTATCGTAACTTTTTAGGTCTGTTAAAAGGAGATTTATCTGTTTCCTTCCAAAAAGGTCATAAAACCATTACACGCACACTTAATCCCAATCGTACGTACACCTCTGTGGACGGTGAGCAATTGACATTATCAGGGCGTTCGCTCATGTTTGCTAGAAATGTCGGGCATTTGATGACAAGTAATGCCGTGCTAGATCAGAATGGTCTGGAAGTTCCAGAAGGTATTTTAGATACAGTGATAACCGGACTTCTTGCCACACATGATGGTTTAAAAAATGGGGAATTTCAAAATTCTGCAAAGGGCTCTGTCTATATCGTAAAGCCTAAGATGCATGGATCAGAAGAAGTTGCTTTTGCCAATGAACTATTTGAACGGACAGAAGACTTGCTTGGATTTAAACGAAATACATTAAAAATTGGTGTGATGGATGAAGAACGCCGCACCACTCTTAACTTGAAAGCTTGTATTAGTAAAGTAAAAGAGAGGGTTGCTTTCATCAATACGGGATTTTTAGACAGAACAGGAGATGAGATTCATACTTCAATGGAAGCGGGTCCGGTGATCCGGAAAAATGAAATGAAAAGTTCGCAATGGCTACAGGGCTATGAGCAATCAAATGTCCGTGTTGGACTGGATAGCGGATTCCAGGGAAGGGCTCAAATAGGTAAAGGTATGTGGGCTATGCCGGACATGATGGCAGAAATGTTAAATCAAAAAGGGAGTCAGCTTGAAGCGGGGGCGAATACAGCTTGGGTTCCTTCACCAACTGCGGCTACGTTGCATGCCCTTCATTATCACCAAGTGGACGTTTTAAAAATGCAACATGAATTATCCAACATCTCTACTGATTACCAGGACGATATTTTGCGCATCCCAGTAGCAGACAATCCAAATTGGAGCAATGTAGAAATACAAGAAGAATTAGATAACAATGCGCAAGGAATTCTTGGCTATGTTGTTCGTTGGGTAGAACATGGAGTTGGTTGCTCCAAAGTGCCTGATATAAACAATGTAGAACTGATGGAAGACCGTGCGACCCTCCGTATATCCAGTCAACACATAGCAAACTGGCTACACCATGGAATATGCACAAAGGAACAAGTATTAGAGACGTTACAACGGATGGCTAAAGTGGTGGATGAACAGAATGCCGAAGATGCTGATTACTGTCGAATGTCGGATGATTACGATCATTCTATAGCCTTTCAAGCGGCATGTGATTTGATTTTTAAAGGATACGATCAACCAAGCGGCTATACAGAACCCATTTTACACCAACGCCGTTTGCAAGCGAAGTCTAAGGAATTCGTTCAAAAATAATGACAACAACTGGATCCATTAACTGTAAAGTTAGTGGTTCCTTTTGTGATGAAGAAAATTCAATTGATTCCTGTGGTGAGATTTTTAGAAACAAAAGTCCTAAGATTTTCTCCTTTAAAATATTCAGAAAAGTTTAAAAATTAATTGAAAATAAAAAATGGAAATGATTTAATGGAAGTACATATCAGATAGGCGATGAGTGATCTCCCTACATGTTAGAAACCAGTATGATTAAAATTAAAATGAGCTTTCTTAGCAGTAATAAAATGAAAAACATGCTTAAAGAAATCAGTCAACCTTCGAGAGTGTGGGGATTTTTAAATACGATAAAAAACGAAAGGGGTGTGTAAAGTGAAAGTACACGATATTACGCAGGTAGAATCCAGTGATTCAACTATGTTATTTAATGAAAAGTATGGAAATAATAGTTCTTCTATCATTTCACCAAAAAGTGAAAATGAAATTTCAGAGATTCTTAAAGAGGCATACCATCATGGAAAAAAAGTTTCTATTTTAGCTGGAGGAACAAAACGTAGTTATGGTGGTTTAAAAGAAACTTACGATCTTATTCTCTCATTGGCAGACTACAAAGGAATTGTGGAGCACACTGTCGGTGATATGACGATTACGGTTAAGGCAGGCACGACAATTTCAGATCTGCAAAACTACTTACGTGTGCATGATCAAATGGTTGCTATCGATCCGAGCTGGCCAGATCAGGCTACGATAGGTGGAGTTATCGCCGCAAATGAAAGCGGTACCAAACGTATGGGATACGGATCAGCTAGAGATTTAGTTATCGGACTAAGAGTGGCTTATCCGGATGGAGAAATCATACGAACAGGTGGAAAGGTTGTTAAAAATGTAGCAGGTTACGATATGAATAAACTGTTCATTGGATCGATGGGTACATTAGGAGTCATTTGCGAAGTCACTTTGAAGCTTCGCCCTATACCAAAATATGAAAGTCTTGTCCTTGTGTCTGTACCTGAAGAAGACATCGAAGAATTGAAATCCTTTGCAGTGAAAATCCAGAACTCTATGATCGAGCCTGTTTCCCTAGAATTAGTTAATTCCTCTCTTTCCAAAAAGGTAGTAAACCGTGAGGAATATACACTGCTGATCGCCTTTGAAGATGTGGAAAATGCCGTCCATTACCAGGAAGAGTGGGTTGAAAAACATAAGCCAGTATCCGCTGTAACAAAGATCCTGACCTTAAATAAAGCTCGGGAATTTTGGAATAGCTTTTCAAATCTAGCACCAAACAGTCTAAATGATAAAGAAATAGAAGTGACGAAGGTAGCGCTCAAAATAGGAAGCAAAAATATGGATGTGATGGACATTATGAAAGAGAGCCAAGGCATTCACATTGAAAATCGCTTAGACATTGAGGCACATGGTGGCCTTGGACATGGGATAAGCCATTTTACTATATCAGGGCAAGAGGAAGCAATTAAGTCTGCTATTTTTCAATTGCGTGAGATCGTTGCGAAGAAGAAAGGTTATGTCATTTTAAAACATCTTCCGTATAAACTTCGTGAGGAAATGAATGTCTGGGGTGACAACCCTTCTTACTTTTTCCTAATGGAAGGCATTAAAAGAAAGGTGGATCGAAGAAATATATTGAACCACCAGCGGTTTTTAGGGGGGATATAAATTGTCTATAAAAGAAAAAAATGCACCTTCAATGTTGTCACCACCTTGTAAATCTACAAGTTTAAGCAATTACTTATGGGATGATCATCCAGATGAAGAGAAGTGGGCTGATTGTGTCCATTGTGGTATGTGTTTAGAATCGTGTCCAACTTATCTCGAAACTGGGCAGGAGCAGCATTCTCCCCGTGGACGTGTCCATTTAATTAAATCTGTTGCGGAAGGAAAGATCGAAGTCAATGAACAATTCATGGATCCCGTTTTCCAGTGTCTGGACTGCCGTGCGTGTACGACAGCTTGTCCCGCAGATGTTGATGTCGGGGGCTTGATTGAAGAAGCACGAGGGCAAGTTCGACAAGCCCTGCCTTTGAAAGGATGGAAAGGGGCAGTCAGTCATTTTTTCCTAAGAGATTTATTTCCACATCAAAACCGATTGAATGCAGTTGGTGGACTTCTGCAATTTTACCAAAAGAGTGGACTTCAAAAAGTAGTTCGTAAATCAGGCGCACTTCGTGTTATGCCTAATCACTTGGTTGATATGGAATCGATCATGCCAGAAGTAAAGCAGTCCGTACAAAAAAAATACAAGGACGTGGATATCATCCCTGCAAAAGGGATACCAAAAGCCAGAGTTGCTATGCTCACAGGTTGTATCATGGATGTGATGTTCAGCGACATCAACGAATCTACTATTAATGTGTTGACACATAACGATAATGAAGTAGTCATTCCGAAGAATCAAACATGTTGTGGTGCCCTTCATGTACATGCGGGGGACCGTGAAACAGGGAAAAAGCTTGCAAAAAAAAATATCGAGGCTTTTCAAGATGCTGACAAAGTTGTGGTCAATGCCGCAGGGTGTGGGTGTGCGTTAAAAGAATATCCCGAATTACTAAGAAATGAGCCTGGCTGGGTAGAAAAAGCGGTGGAATTCTCAGATAAAATAGAAGATATTTCTAAATACTTGTATAACACCGGCTATGAAAAGCCTAAAAGTACCATGAATAAACGGATCACCTATCACGACGCCTGTCATTTAGCCCACGGTCAGTCAGTACGACATGAACCACGTCAGCTTTTAAAAGATATTCCTGGAGTGGAATATGTTGAAATGACAAATGCTGACACTTGTTGTGGCAGTGCGGGGATCTATAATATCACCAACCCTGAAATGGCAGGTGCCGTCTTAGAAAGAAAAATGGAAAATGTTCCAGATGATATAGAAGCGATCTCAATGGGCAATCCCGGGTGTATGCTTCAAATGGCCATGGGTGTACAGAAATACGGTAGAAAAGAAGCAATTGTACACACTGTCCAGTTACTAGATTGGGCTTATCAAAAAGATAGAAATGAAGCCAATAGATAAGGTGAAAGAAAAGCATCAACTCAAAAGGAGTGAATGCAATTGTTTTTAGCCAAAAAGAAGAAAAAACAATATGACAATCAGCACCATAACGCGCTAGCAAAGATCGTAGGTCCTAAGGCCATCCTTTTTGAAAAGGAAGATTTATTATCCTATGACTGTGATGGATTTACCATTCATAAATCTCTACCGATGGCAGTCGTATTTCCACATAACACAGGAGAAGTAGCAGACATAGTGAAGTATTGTTGCGCGAACAAAGTCCCCTTCCTAGCTCGTGGGGCTGGAACAGGACTCAGTGGAGGGGCAATCCCACTTAATGGCGAAGTGATCATAAGTTTAGTAAAAATGAAAAATTTATTGAGTATCGATTTTGAAAACCGTCAGGCAGTTGTCCAACCGGGTTTTGTCAATCTGAAATTAACAAACTCGATTTCGAACAAGGGTTATTATTATGCTCCGGACCCCTCAAGCCAATATGTTTGTACGATCGGGGGAAATGTTGCTGAAAATGCTGGGGGAGCACATTGTTTAAAATACGGTGTAACAACAAACCATATTCTAGGTCTTGAAGTCGTTTTACCAAACGGAGAAATTATTGAAATCAGTGAAAATGGTATTCCTGACATCCCAGGTTATGACTTGATGGGGCTGTTGACTGGTTCTGAAGGAACACTTGGTATCGTTACGAAAATCACAGTCCGTATTTTGAAAAGTCCAGAAGGGAAGCAAACGGTCCTTGCCTACTTCGATAAAGTAGAGGACGGCAGCCATGCTGTTTCGGATATTATATCGGCTGGAATTGTTCCAGCGGCACTTGAAATGATGGACAAAACAGCGATTGAAGGAGTAGAAGCTGGAGCTTATCCAGTAGGGCATCCAGATGATATAGAAGCGTTGTTGCTGATTGAAGTTGATGGAATTATAGCAGGGATCGATGAGCAAATTGAGGAAATTTTAAAGGTCTGCAGAGAAAGAAACGTGAGAGAAGTAAAAGTTGCTCACAATGAAGAAGAAAGAGGTAGATGGTGGGCGAACCGAAAAACGGGTTTTGGAGCGATGGGGGCCATCTCACCAGACTATTTGGTTCAGGACGGGGTCATTCCACGTAGTCAACTTCCGCAAGTGCTTCATCGTATTTCTGAAATTAGTAAGGACTCAGGTTTAAGGATAGCGAACATTTTTCATGCAGGGGATGGAAACCTTCATCCACTCATTTTATTCGATTCTAGGGTACCAGGAGAAACAGAAAAAGCGCTAGAGGTCGGAACAGCTTGTTTAAAAGCGTGTGCTGACGTCGGAGGAACGATCACAGGAGAGCACGGTGTAGGAATTGAGAAGAAAGAGGAAATGCGTTTTATCTTTACAGAAGAAGAATTGGACGCACAAACGCAAATCCGCGAAGTATTCAATCCAATGGACTTACTTAACCGTGGAAAACTATTTCCGACACCGAGCCGTTGTATGGATGTGAGAAAAATTGTAAACGACACGATTGCAACAAATTAATTGGAGAAATGGTAGAAGAGGTTAAGGTTCATCTATCAAGGTTTATCAATGAATCATTAATATAATTTTGACAATATATTTTCAGATAGGAGAGAGGAATATGAAGTTTGCTAGATTTAAATACGACAATGAAGTTCATTCGGGTGTAGTAACTGTTGATGGAGTCAAAGTGTTAAGAGGAGATATATTCAGAGATTGGGAGTATACAGGAACTGTGTTACAACTTGAACAATTGGAATTATTGGCTCCAATAGTGCCCAATAACATAATAGGTATCGGGGCTAATTATGTTAGTAAGAAGGATGAACTTCCTGATCGTTTGCCAGAGATACCTGTATTCTTTTTTAAACCAGCTTCTTCTATTATCGGCCCAGGTGAAAATATCATTATTCCAGACTCCGTTAATGAAGTTAAATTTGAATCAGAGTTAGCAGTCGTAATAGGGAAAGAAACAAAAAATATTTCAACGGAGAATGTACTTGATCATATTTTTGGATACACGATTGGGAATGACGTTACAGCCCCGCAATTTTTCCATAGCCATGGCCACTGGACAGTAGGAAAATCTTTTGACACCTTTACGCCGCTCGGTCCATTCATTGAAACAGCATTAGATCCAGACGAAGTTTATGTGAAAGCAGAGGTCAACGGAGAAGAAAAACAAAACAGCCCCACAGATCTTATGATTGTACCATTGAAAAATATGATTTCTTACTTATCTAGTGTGATGACACTTCAACCTGGAGACGTCATTTTGACAGGGAGTCCTGTAGGTGCCGATTTTGTAAAAGATAAAGATACTGTGGAATGTAAAATTGACGAGATAGGTACGTTAAAAAATACGACAGTTAAAACCTCTGTTTCAATAGGTTCCTAGTCTTAAAGGTCCTCAGAACACTATTCATTAGACTGTAGTTTTAGTCCGAATAAAGCTTTCGATGACAAACGCCCATCCTACATAATTGGCACGAATTCAACATGAAATATAGGGTCATTTAGTTATTATGTCAGTCGCATAACTTAGTTTTTTACCGTTCGATCCGACAGGAGGGAGGATCAAATTTGGAAAACTTAACGCTTTTCCTGCCAATAATTGTTTGGCTAGTAATTTTAGTAGGAGTTGTTTTACTTATAGTAAATATAATAAAAAAATCTAATAAAAAGTGATTAAGATTTATGTTTTGCCCCTCAACGTGGTGTATTGTTTCGAAATAGTGTTTTTTCTTCAACTTCGGAAATCCTTTCATAGAAGGATCTATCCGAAGTAGCCAAAACTTCCGCCTGAGCGCATAGCTCATGCCTTCAGCATTCCTTCCTTACAAATGAACGTGCGTGGCTTTTCACTAACTCTAAAGAAAATTGTTTTTTGTCGTAAAACAGAAACGAAGGTGGTTTTAAAAATTTCTTAGTAGTGTCAAACGAAATTATACATTGGAGGATTGATGATGAGCACAGGAGTATTAGCGTTATTATCACTATTACCGATTGCTGCTGTTGGTATTTTCCTTGTAGGGCTTAGATGGCCAGCAAGCAAGGCGATGCCGATTTCATACATCGTTGTCATTGTGTTGGCATTGTTTGTTTGGAAAGTTCCTGGAGCCACAGTTGCTGCTGCCTCTGTCAATGGATTGGTTGTCGCTGGTACACTTCTTTATATCATCTTTGGTGCGATCCTGTTATTAAATACATTACAAGAAAGTGGTGCGATTAAAACCATTCGAGAAGGGTTTATCGGTATATCCCCAGATAGACGTATTCAGGTCATTATCATTGCATGGCTATTTGGTTCTTTTATTGAAGGATCGGCTGGCTTTGGTACACCTGCCGCTGTTGCTGTGCCGCTTCTTGTTGGATTGGGATTTCCGGCAATGGCTGCAGTAGTAGCTGGAATGGTCATACAAAGTACACCGGTATCTTTTGGTGCTGTGGGTACTCCAATTATAGTAGGTGTTCAGACAGGTCTAGCTGCTGATTTAAGTATTACGGATAACTTTCTATCTCTAGTTACCCTTGTTGGTGGGAGAGTTGCCATCCTCCATGCGATTGCCGGTACGCTTATTCCTTTATTTGTTGTCGCCATCATGACCAGGTTTTTTGGTAAAAACAAATCCTTTAGTGAAGGGATACAAGTATGGAAATTTGCTTTATTTGCCGCTTTTGCAATGACGATTCCTTATGTACTTGTTGCTAATTTATTAGGTCCAGAATTTCCTTCCATGATAGGTGGTTTAGTGGGACTAATCATTGTGGTATCAGCAGCTAAAAGGGGGTTTCTAATGCCTCCGAAAGAAGAGTGTTGGGATTTTGAGGAGAAGTCCAAATGGGACCCTGAATGGACAGGTCAAATTGAAATTAAAGACATCGCCCATAAAAGTGGAAAGATGTCCATGGTCCGTGCATGGACGCCATATATTTTAATAGGGATCTTTTTAGTTGCAACAAGGTTAGAAACGCTACCATTTCTAGAATGGGTACAGTCGTGGACTGTATCTATTACCAATATATTCGGAACGGACATTAGTGCTAGTTTCCAGCCTCTTTTTTTACCTGGAACTATTTTTATTCTTGTGTCTCTCATCACTTTTGTCATTCATCAAATGGATAAGGGGGCATATAAAAGAGCATGGGCTCAGTCTGGAAAGACGATCATTGCAGCATCAACTGCTCTTGTCTTTACAGTTCCTATGGTTCAGGTGTTTCTCAATTCTGATGGGGGAGCAGCTGGATATGAACAAATGCCGATTGTATTAGCAAACGGAGTTGCGGCAATATCAGGTGAACTTTGGCCGTTATTTGCTCCTTTTATCGGGGGGATGGGAGCCTTTATAGCAGGTAGTAACACGATAAGTAATATGATGTTCTCCTTGTTTCAATACGAGGTTGGTTCACAGATAGGTGTAGATTCATTATGGATGGTTTCTCTACAGGCAGTCGGTGGAGCAGCTGGAAACATGATTTGTGTGCATAACGTAGTTGCTGCTTCAGCAGTGGTAGGCTTAGTTGGTAAAGAAGGGAATATAATCAGAAAAACCCTTATACCATTCTTTTACTACACTACTTTTGCTGGTGCTCTGGGATATTCGATTGTTTGGACATCGGAAAAAGGCATGCTAAACATTGGAATGATTATTGTTGCTATTATTAGTTCGGTTGCGATTTATATTATCGCTTCAAACAAGAATCGACTCCCAGTGATCCCGAATACCTATGAACGAACGTTTAAATCAGCGAAGTAAGGACTTTACAAGTGTGGCTTCTTAAAATAAATCAAGCAAAAGCACCTTCTGATGTTGGTTTGGAATAAAGTTTGATTGTTCCAGAAACGTTGATTTAAAAGAAGGAAAAAGAACTCGTTTTAAATCAAAATGGGTGCTTCTCTTTAAATTGATCGCTTAATTTTCATAAAAAAGTTTGATCATTTCTGTGATTCTCTATCCCACCTTTTTGATAACCATATCCAAAAGGTAAAAACGTCGCATCTGTTTTGTAAACATCGCATCTTTTTTATAAGCATCGTGACTTTATTTCCAATCTACAAATGGTCGATGCTCATGCAGGATCTCAAGTTCTAAATGGATTCTATGTAACTGAAATCGGAATAACGTTCACAGAGGTTAAATAATCAAATTCATAGCAAAGGCCGCCTTGTATACTAGCTACTGAAGTGACCCCAAAAAGTTAGACAGGTTATATCATTAGGCAACTTGTTGGG